>JAYTVI010000144.1:0-16250 GCA_043744095.1 Flavobacterium sp. | reverse complement strand
AAATTTTAATGGACCATACCTACAACATATCAATTGGGGACATTATGAAAGTACAGATTTATTAAATTGGCAAGAAACAAAACAAGCACTTTGGCCTCAACCTGGTTTTGATGAAGTGGGTATTTGGTCAGGTCACGCAATTGTAAAAAACAATACACCTTATCTATTTTACACTGGAGTCAACAAAGCAAAAGCAGCCATTGGATTGGCAACCTCAACTTCTCCTTATCTTGATTGGACAAAAAATAGTAGTGCCATTATTTCTGGAGCTCCAACAACTTTGTTAAATGCTGATTTTAGAGATCCATTTGTTTTCCAAAATGGAACTGATTATTTTATGATGGTAGGAACTGGTTTGCGAAACGGAACTTCAAGAGGTGGTTTGTTTTTATATAAATCAACCAGTTCTGATTTTACGCAATGGAACTATCAAGGAACAATGTTAGAAGGAATTCCATCAACTGATAACTCTGGAGATTTTTGGGAAGTGCCTGTATATTATAATTTTGGAACTAAATCAATTGTATTAGTTAACAAATTACCAAACGCAAACTCGTTATATTGGACAGGAACTTTTAATGGTTCTCAATTTGTAAAAGACAATCCTATTCCAGAGAGATTAGACGTTATAAATACGTTACTTGCGCCAACAATTCAGCAAGATGCTAATGGTAATTTAACTGCGATTGGTATAATTCCTGATGGTGTTACAGCAACTAAAAGTAAAGAATTGGGTTGGGCAAATGTGTTTAGTTTACCTAGAGTCTGGACTTTGGTAAATAATAAAATTGTTCAGGTTCCACACCCTAATTTATTGAATTTAAGAGGTGCGTCTCAAAATTTTACTAATGTTTCCTTTAATCAAACAACAACCAATGCTTTAAACGGTGCAAGTGGAACGCAATATGAAATTGTAGCAACCATAAATCCAGGAACTGCAACTCAAGTAGGGTTTATACTTAACAAAGGAGCTACAAACGGTGAAAAAACTATAATTTATTATGATTATAGTTCGAGTAGTTTTGTTGTTAACAGAAGTAGTTCGTCTTTATTGTCAGGTGTTCCGTTGAATAATCAATCTACAAGTTATGCAATTCCAGCTGGTAATGTTACTTGGAGAATTTTTGTTGATGCGTCAGTCGTTGAGGTTTTTGTGAATGATAATTTGGCTTTCGCAACTCGTTCTTTTCCATCGCAAGGAAGTAATTTGATTGATTTGTATTCACAAGGTGGAACTGCAACTGCCACTGATTTAAAAATTTACAATATTCAAGGTGGTGGCACAACATCAGTAGCGAGGTTAATAGAAGACAAAAAAAAAATAGACTTTAAGGTGTTCCCAAATCCTTCTGAAAACAATTTTAGCATAGAATTTAGTGAAATTAATTCAGGAACAGTCATATATGCTTATGTTGTTGATATTACAGGTACGCCAGTTAAAAAAATTGAAGCTTTTTTAAATCCAGAAAATAAAACTATTTATTGGGATGGATTATTAGAAAATGGTCAAAAAGCAAAACAAGGTATTTACATTTTAAAAGGGATAATAAATAATGAACTTTTTGACACAAAATTAATTGTAAAATAAGCGAATGAAAAATCATATAAAAACTTTACTATTAATAGTCACAATAATTTTTAGTGGCTGTTCCAAAAAAATGAACATAATTAATACCTCTACAAATAGCAACCGTCCAAAAATTCATTTTACCCCAGAAAAAAACTGGATAAATGACCCAAACGGAATGTTTTTTTACGAAGGAGAATACCATTTGTTTTATCAATACAATCCGTATGGTGAAAAATGGGGACATATGAGTTGGGGTCACGCCGTTAGTAAAGATTTGGTTACTTGGGAACATTTACCAATTGCATTAGAAGAAGAAAATCAAGTAATGATTTTTTCAGGCTCGGCAGTTGTAGATTACAATAATACAAGTGGTTTTGGAATCAATAATAATCCGCCAATTATTGCTATTTACACAAGTTATGATGCAAAATCAGGTTTGCAAAATCAAAGTATTGCCTACAGTAACGACAAAGGCAGAACATTTACTAAGTATCAAAACAATCCTGTTCTTGATTTAAAAAGCAAAGAATTTAGAGATCCTAAAGTATTTTGGTATGCACCAGAAAATAAATGGATAATGACCGTATCGCTTTCGATGGAAAAAAAGGTTCAATTTTATAGTTCTAAAGATTTAAAAAAATGGGATTTAATGAGTGTTTTTGGTCCAACAGGAGTTACTTCGGGTGTTTGGGAATGTCCAGATTTATATTCTCTTGAATATGAAAACAAAACCATTTGGATTTTAGGCGTAAATCTAGGAAGCGGAAGTATCGCTGGTGGTTCGGGTTTACAATATTTTTTAGGTGATTTTGATGGTAAAAAATTTTCTGAAAATAAATCGCTTTCTAAAAACAATTTGAATTTTGTTGAGTTTGGAAAAGACTATTATGCAGGTGTAACTTATGTAGGAACTCCAAATGAAACCAAAGAGCGTAAATGGTTGGCTTGGATGAATAATTGGCAATATGCTGATAAAATACCCTATTTAGGTTGGAGAGGTTCTATGAGTATTCCTAGAACTATAAAATTAGGTAAGTCGAATGGATATTATTTTCTTAAACAAGAACCTATTAAGGAAATTAAAAACTATATTAAATCTAAATATTCTAAAAGTAAAGTAACCATTGATGAAGCCAATGATTTTATTACAAAATCAGATTTAAAAGAACTTTCATTTCAAATAAACTATACAATAATACCTTCTAAAATTGTAAATAATCTAGCGTTTGAATTAGCAAATACAAATGGTACAATTATAAGTTTTAATTATAATAAGTCTAGTAGAGAATTAACTTTTACTAGAAAAGAAGACAAAAAAAATGTTGATAGTGAAGATTATCCAACGGTTCAAAAAGTAAATGTAGAAAACAATACTGATAGTTTAGATTTTCAATTATTTGTTGATAAAAACTCAATAGAAATTTTTGTAGATAACGGAAGGTATGTTTTTACAAATTTATTTTTCAACACAGATGAACAAATAAACATTAAATTCAATTCAGGAAATAATACAAACTCAACAATAGAAAAATTAGATATTTATAATTTGTTGGGAATTATCAAATAGACTCAAGAATCTAACGCAATTTTTAAGACAAAAAATGACTTTTTGTATTGTATCATAACTAATCTTTTGAACCTTATAAAATTAAAAATATGAAATACTTTACAATGTTTTTTGCATTATCCATTTTATTAATTATTGGATCCTGTTCAAACAAGATCATAAAAATCGCCTGTGTTGGGGATAGCATTACAGAAGGATATGGGCTCTCCAATCAAAGTAAAACAGCTTATCCAGTAGTTTTAGATAGTATATTGGGGTTAAAATATTCCGTATTGAATTGTGGAAGAAGCGGTGCAACATTACAAAAAAAAGGCGATTTTTCATATTGGAATTGTAAAGAATTATCTAATGTTTACGCTTTTAATCCAAAAATCATAATAATAAAACTAGGAACAAATGATGCTAAAAAGAATAATTGGAATGCTTTAAATTTTGAAAAAGATTATCAATCTCTAATAGATGGTTTTAGTAGCATTTCTGCAAAGCCAAAAATTTATATATGTTTACCAGTTCCAGCATTTAAAACAGTTTGGGATATAAATGATTCAACAATTATTAATGAAATAATACCTTCAATAAAAAAAATAGCAAAAACAAATAATATAACAATTATAGATTTATATCATCAAATGCAAAATCAATCAGAAAATTTTCCAGATGGAATTCATCCTAATGAAAAAGCTGATAAAATTATTGCTGAAATTATTGCTAAAGAAATTAAATGAAAACCTTTAAATTAAAAGATAATAATATAGCACTCACATAAGTTAAAAATTTTTGAAAGTAAAAACCAAAATAACTAGTGCAAACAGCTTTGCGCTATTGCGATATTTGTGCAACCCAGATGTTTATCTTTCGCAAGAAATTGTGCTTTCGCAGAAAATACACAGTTCAGAAGCTAGCATCAGACGCAAAGTGCAGGACGTTTTAATTTCACAAAATTTTTGATGATTTTTTTAGATATTCATAATTAAGACATATTTAAATTGGAGTAATCATTTTTTAAATTACAGAAAAATGATTATTCCAATTTTTTTAGGTAAATATTTAGGTATCAATTTTAAAGATTTATATATAATTTCAATCGTTTTCGTAAAATTTCACTTCGTTTATTGGTCTTAAAGTCTTGTTAAAAAAGAGATTATTAAAATAGTTCAAAAAAATAACACCAATGTAACAAAATCAAAATTATATAAATCTAACATTTATTATGTTTGATAAAATATTACACAGTAAACTTTAATCATGAATAACAAAATATTTATTTGGTCTTTAATAGCATCACTCGCAGGATTCCTTTTTGGATTCGATACAGTGGTTATTTCGGGTGCAGACAAAACGTTACAAGCTTTGTGGCATTCAAGTGATTTCTTTCACGGTTCAGTTGTTATGGCGATGGCATTGTGGGGAACAGTAATTGGTGCAATTTTTGGTGCGATTCCTACCAATAAATTTGGGAGAAAAAATACTTTAATTGTTATTGGTATTTTATTTACAGCATCAGCAATTGGGTCTTCATTAGCAAATGATCCTTGGACTTTTGCTTTTTTTAGATTTTTAGGAGGATTGGGTATTGGAGCTTCCACAATTGCAGCACCATCTTACATTTCAGAAATTGCTCCTGCTAAACAAAGAGGAAAGCTAGTTGCTCTTTATCAATTTAATATTGTTTTTGGAATTTTAATTGCCTTTTTATCAAATTACTTGATAAGTGGCTCAGGAGAAAATGATTGGCGTTGGATGCTAGGAATTCAAACTTTTCCAGCAATTATTTATTCTATTCTAGTATTTAAAATTCCAGAAAGCCCAAGATGGCTACTTTCTAAAAATAGAGTTGATGAAGCGAAGGAAACACTTCAAGTTATCAATCCAAATGATGATGTTAATATATTATTGTCTGAAATTGAAACTTCTAATAGTTCTGTTGATACTAACGAAACTATTTTATCCAAAAAATACCGTTACCCATTAATATTAGCTTTTTTAATGGCTTTTTTCAATCAAGTTTCTGGAATTAATGCTTTTTTATACTATGCACCAAGAATTTTTCAAGAAGCAGGATTAGGTGAAAGTACAGCTTTATTAAGCAGTATCGGAATTGGAGTAACAAATCTAATTTTTACACTTTTTGGAGTTTCCTTAATCGATAAATTAGGAAGAAAAAAGTTAATGTACTTCGGATCTATTGGTTATATAATTTCATTATCACTTGTTGCCATTGCTTTTTTTTTAAAATGGACAGGAATGGCAATCCCAATTTTTCTATTCCTTTTTATTGCATCACACGCTATTGGTCAAGGTGCAGTTATTTGGGTATTTATTTCTGAAATTTTCCCAAATCAATTACGCGCCTCAGGACAATCTTTTGGAAGTTCCGTTCACTGGGTTTTAGCAGCCATCATTCCTTCATTAGTGCCTTTGTTATTTACAAAAATTGGTGCTGGATATGTTTTTATGTTTTTTGCAATAATGATGGTATTTCAACTATTTTTTGTGATTTTTATGATGCCAGAAACTAAAGGAATATCATTAGAAGATATGAATGACAGTTTAAATACTTCAAAAAAATAAAATTTTGTATAACCTAACAAACTATAAATATATGATTCTAAACTATTTTAATTCAAAAAAACTTATTACAACATTTTGTTTGTTCTTGTTTGTTTTTATTGCTAATGCACAGCAAAAAGAAATATCAGGAACAGTTCTAGATGCTAGTAATATACCTTTGCCAGGAGCTAACGTTTTGGTTAAAGGTTCAAAAACAGCAACTTTTACAGACATTCAAGGAACTTTTAAAATTAATGTTAAAACTAATGATGTAATTTCTGTTTCATTTATAGGTTATGAAACAAAAGAGATTACTGTTGATAGCAAAAATTCTTATAATCTTACTTTGAAAGAAATTCCAAATTCATTGCAAGAAGTTGTAGTAACAGGTTATGTTAAAGAAAAAAAGGCTGATATTACTGGTGCAATAACTATTGTAAAAGTTGATGATGTTGCCAATGAATCGAGCCCAAACATTTTAACCGCTTTACAAGGAAGAGTTGCAGGACTTCAAGTAAACTCTGGTGGAACACCAGGTGGAAATGATTCTCAAATTACAATTCGTGGACTTACTACTGTAAATAGTGGGTCTTCTCCATTGTGGGTTATTGATGGTGTACAAACTACCAATCCTTCTTCATTAAATCCAGAAGAAATTGAGTCTATTCAAGTACTTAAAGATGGTGCTTCTGCAGCAATTTACGGAACATCTGCTGCCAATGGAGTTATTGTTGTAACAACTAAAAAAGGTAAAAAAGGAATTTCTGAATTTAATTTTAAATCAGAAGTAACAGTTAACATGATACGAGATAATATCCAATTATTAAATGCGCAACAATGGGCTGATGTAACTTATCAATCACAGTTAGGCGCAGGAATAGCAACTCCAACACATCCAATATTGATTAATAATGGTTCTGGGTTTACAATTCCTCAATACCTTGATGCGGGTCAAATTCAAACAGCTTCGGATACCGATTGGGTTAAAGCAATTACACACAATTCAATTTCTAACAATACTGATTTTAGTTATAGAAAAGGAACAGAGAAGTTAAGTTTATATACTCAATTAAGTTATTCTAAAGATGAAGGAATCCAAAGATACACCAATTATGATAGATTTAACGCAAGGATAAATGCTTCCTATAAATTTTATAATGATAAGTTGACTATTGGTGAAAATTTTCTTTACTCAAAATTTAATGAAGTAAAAGCTAATGAATTTGAAACTGCCATACTGCAAAATCCATTAATCCCAATATATACAAATCTTGGTGATTATGCTGCTCCAATTTCTGGTGGTTTACAAGACAAACCAAATCCATTAGCAAACCTTTATGGCAACAGAAATAACAAACAAAAAAATCAAAGAATTTTAGGGAATATTTATGCCAACTATGATATAATTAAAGACTTAACATTCAATACTACTTTAAATTTTGATTATGGTACTTTTAAATTTAATACTGCTACCGAAGCTTTTTCAGTAAACGGGTCTATTCCATCTGTATTTCAAAACATTACAACTGAAGCAGCAAATAATGATTATTTAGCAACTATTTTTACAAATACTTTAAAATACGATAAAGCAACTAATAATCACAGATTTTCACTTTTGGTAGGTGTAGAAAACACTATAAGAAAAGATAATTTGAATACTGATTTGGTTAGAGGTGTTGATATTACAAATCCATCAGGATATATAGTTAGAAATGATGCACAATTTCAAACAATTACTGGGAGAATAGCTGCTTATAAAATTTCTCAATTTGGTTCTTTAAAATATATTTATAATGATAAGTACATACTTTCTGGTAGTTTAAGAAGAGATGGTTCGTCAAGATTTGGTCCTAATAATAAATATGCAGTTTTTCCAGCAGCAGCAGTTGCCTGGAATGTTGATAAAGAGCCATTTTTTAAGAAAAATAAAATTTTTACTAATTTTAAAATTAGAAGTTCTTGGGGTGTAAACGGAAATGACCAAATTGGAGATTATTTATATTTATCAAGTTTTATCAATAATTCCGTTGGTAATGTTATTGAATTTTCAGACTATGATATTGGAGGAAGTGGTTTTGGAACTTTAGGTGGAATTCTACAAACAAGACAAGCCAATCCAGATATCAAATGGGAAAAAACAACACAGTATAATACCGGATTTGATATTGGGTTTCTCAAAAACAAAGTTCAACTTCAATTCGATTATTTCACAAAAACTACAAACGATTTAATATTACAGCCTATAGCAACAACAATTAATGGAGAGTCAGATACACCATTCATAAATGCTGGAAGTGTCAGAAACAAAGGTTTTGAAGCGGTCTTAAGCTATAAAAATCAAACAAAAAATGATTTTAAATATGGTATTGACATCAACTTTTCTCAATACAAAAACAATGTTGAGAGTTTAGATACCGACGCTAATTTTCTTTTGAATAATGGAATAGCAATTACTCAAAAAGGTTCGCCAATTGCCTCATTTTATGGTTTAATTGCTGATGGTATTTTTAGAACTCCAGAAGAAGTTGCCGTTCACGCAGATCAACCTGGTAAAGCTTTAGGAAAACTAAGATACAGAGATTTAAATGGCGATGGAAAAATTGACCAAAATGACAGAACCATTATTGGTAATCCACACCCTGATTTTATTTACGGAATAAATCTTCAATCATCGTACAAAGGATTTGATTTAACATTGTATTTTGACGGAAAACAAGGAAATAAAATCTATAATACGCAACGATATTTAGGAGACTTTGCCTATTTTGGTTTCAATCACGGTACAAACACTTTAGATGCTTGGACACCAAGTAACGCTAATTCTAATGTTCCTGCTTTATCGTCTTTAAACAGTAATAATGAACTGCAACCTTCTAGTTATTACGTTGAAGATGGTTCTTATGTTAGACTAAAAACTATTACTCTTGGCTATACTTTTAATAAAAATTTCGTTAAAAAATTAAAAATGAACAGTTTAAGAACTAATGTAATTGGTCAAAATTTATTCAGTTTAACATCATTTACTGGTTTTGATTATGAAGTTTCTGGATTAAGTGCAAACGGAATAGGAATTGCTGGATATGGTATTCCTCATTCAAAATCAATAACTTTTGGGTTAAGTGCTAATTTTTAAATTATAAATTATGAAAAAAATATATAAAATAGTTTTTGTTCTATTTCTGATAGTAAATTTGACTTCTTGTGTTCAAGATGCAGATTTATCAGTAACAGAATATAATGTAATTTCTGAAAATAACCTCGACCCAGAAAAGGTAGTAATTGCTGCTTATAGTGCTTTAGATTATAGATATAATACTGGAGATTTTAGAGATTTGTTTCCTTTTGACCACGCTCCGTCAAACTGGGCAACTTGCGATATACGATCAGGTGATGCTTATAAAGGTGGCGGTGGAACTGGAGATAATCCTGGTGGTGGAATGCACCAACTAGAGACTCACGATGTATTTCCATCAAGTGAAAATGCCTATAATTTATGGCGTTCAATTTATTTTGGTATAAAAAGAGTTGATACTGCACTAAGAGTAATTCAGGCAAAATCAGAAATTGAATTTCCAAATAAAGATATTAGAATTGGAGAGCTAAAAGTTTTAAGAGCACATTTTTATTTTGAAGCAATGAAAAATTTTGGTTCAATCGTTTGGTATGACGAAAACACACCAATTGCAGACATTAACACAATCCCAAATACATTTGATGCGGCATTTATTTGGTCAAAAATTGAAGGTGATTTAACAGATGCAATTGCAGTTTTACCTAATACTCAGTCTGATCTAGGTAGAGCTAACAAAATAGTTGCCAAAGCTTACTTATGTAAAGCACAAATTTTTCAACAAAAATGGTCAAGTGCAATTATCAATGCTAATGATGTAATAAATTCTGGGCAATATGGTTTAGTTTCTAATATTGAAAGACTATATTCTGAACCAGGTTATGGGAATTTAGAAAATATTTTCGCAATACAATTCTCTATAAACGATGGGTCACAATATGGTAATTTAAATTTTGGTGATTTATTAAACTCTCCTGATAGTCCAGGTGATAATTTAAACCATCCTTATTTGAATGGGGATGATTTTCACAAACCTTCTCAAAATCTTGTAAATGCTTACAAAGTAGATGCAAACGGATTACCTCTTTTTGATAGCTACAACACAACAAGTGTTACAGCTACAGATTTGGTTGATCCGAGATTAGATCATTCAGTAGGACGACCTGGAATTACTTGGAAAAATTGGGCATCACAACCTCAACAATTAGATTGGAGCAGAGATCCTGCTACTTATGGATATTTTGTTAGAAAGAAAAATGTTATTTATCCTCTTTCTTCGGGTTCTGCTTCAAATCCTCAAGGTTTTCCTTGGGCTCAAGGTAATTTAGATTTTCCAATTATAAAGTACAGCGATTTATTGCTTTGGAAAGCAGAAGCATTAATAGAAAGTGGACAAGTTCAGGCTGGCGTAGATATTATAAACGTAATTAGAACTAGGGCTAAAAACTCTCCTTATGTTAAAGATTTCAATAATCCTTCACAAAATGCAGCTAATTATCTAGTAAAAACTTATGATACGCCACTTTCACCAGATGTAGCAAGAAAAGCATTACGAATGGAAAGAAGACTAGAGTTAGCAAATGAAGGACACCGTTTTTACGATTTAGTAAGATGGGGAATTGCTCAACAATATACATCCGAATACATTAAAGTTGAAAAAACCCGAAGAAGTTATCTACAAAATGCTGTCTTACAAGCTTACAAACAATATTTACCAATTCCTCAAATTGAAATTGATGCAAGTTCAGGAGTTTACACACAAAGACAAGGATATTAATCAAACTAAAAAAAAATATAAATGAAAACAGTAGAAAAATTATTTAAACAATCAAAAGCAATTATTGCATTAGTTTTTGTTGTTTTAACATTAAATGGTTGCTCAAAAGATGATAATTTTGATGATAATGTTCCCGATTATGCAAATGCAATTATTCAATCGTTTAAAGTTGGAACAAAATATGCCGAAATTAATCATACTATAGGAACAATCACAATGACTTTACCAGCTGGGAGTAATCTAGCCCAAGTAACTCCAGAAATAAGAATCCCAGATGGTTCAACAGTTACACCAGCATCAGGCGGAACTTTTAATTTTTCAAATGGTCCATTAGAATTTAAAGTTGTTTCTTCTGATGGAGCAAATAGAAAATATACAGTTAACTTAGCAGTATACGGAGACCCAAAAATCCTTTCATTCGGTATAGGAACAAACGCAGGTGTTATTAATGATGCATTAGGCACAATAACGGTTCAAATTGGTAGTCAAGATGGGAACTTAAATAATTTGGCACCTAATTTTACAATCTCAGAAGGAACAACTGTTGATATTGCATCAGGCGTTTCTAGAGATTTTACTTCTCCAAAAGTTTACACTATATTATCAAATAATGGCTACACAGCTAAACAATATACTGTTACTGTTACACAAATTGCTGCTCCATCTATAACTTCATTTGTTGTAAATGGCGTAACTGCAATTATAGATAATAATACCAATACAATATTAGCAACATTACCATTAGGTTCTGTTTTGTCAAGTGTTACGCCTGTAATTACATTACCTACAGGGCAGACGGTAAGTCCTGCATCGGGTACAACTCAAAATTTCTCATCGGGTCCAATTCAATATACTGTAACAAATACCGAAGGATTAACTATAGTATATTCTGTTACCTTACAAACAATTGCTGCAACTAAATATGCATTCTTAGGAGTAGAAAATGATGTAAATTCATTAGTTGATGATGATGCTAAAGCAGCAGCAATATGGATGCAAACTACTTATGGAGCTAATTTTAAATACATTAAAATAAATGATATTTCGGCAGTAAATATTGCAGATGTGAAAGTAGCGATGTTATATTATTTAACTCCAGCTGAAAGTGCTGGATTTAGTGCAACTTCATCTGATGTTTCAACATTATTGCCATTGGCTTTAAGAACAGGACAACCTCAAGCAAATGTTTTAAAATCGTGGGTAAAAGCAGGAGGCGATATGCTTGTTGCAGGTGATGCAAATCCATTCATCTTTTCATTAGGACGAGTACCAGCTAATTTTTCAGCGCCAAGAGCGCCAAGTAATTATGTATATTCTGAATTTGGTTGTTCAGGATCAAATGGTTGTGTAGATACTAACAAACCTGCAGATGATATCTGGGGATTAGGAATGCGTGATAGTAATAATTCTGGAAACAGAAGAGGCGATGCCATTTTTAATGGTTTAACTTTTGACGGTCCTGTTGGTGGAGAATATTTATCATTACAGAATAGTTCAACCAGAGAAGTACGTTTGATATGGTGGCAACATTTTGATAATATTTTAACACCAAGCTGTTGTGGTCAAGATGCTGCTTTACATTTCGAAAACACATTACAAGCTACAAAATATGGTTCTCTAAGACATATTGGTGATTCTTTCGGTTATGGTGCAGTAGAGTTTAAAAGAACCGATTTAACTAACAGTGGTGAGTTTGATACCCAAATCGCATCAGATTATAGAGGTCATATTTTTACAATTCAAAATTCAATAGTTGGTTATGAATGGGATTCAAACGGTACGTTAAATCAATATCAAAATAATATTAAATTGTTTACTCAAAACATTCTAAATTATTTATACCAATTAAATAATGATTAATTCAATAAAGCAATAATGAAAAAATATATAAATTCATCAATAGTATTATATTTCATCTTTTTGGGATTATTTTCTTTAATGATAACTTCATGTGAAGAAAGAGATAACTATGATAAAGATTTGTCATCTAAATTGAATATAATTCAATCTATGAAAATTGGACAAACCTCTGCTACAATTGATGATTTGTCAGGGGTTATAAATTTTGTACTTCCTGCAAATTCATCATTAAATAATGTAAAATTAGATATAACTGCTCCAGATGGTGTAGTAATAAATCCTGCTTCGGGCTCAATTGTAAACCTTAGTTCACCTGTAACAGCAACAGCTACTTATAACGGAAAAACTAGAAATTATATTATCAATGCTAGAGTCTTACCTAATCAGATTGCTTTTATAAACGAAGCTGCAACTATCAATGAAATCGTTGATGATGATGTAAAAGCAGCAGCTCTTTGGACACAGCAAACTTATGGTACTGATTTTGTTTACATTCCTTTTAGTGGATTAACTATTTCGGCTCTTTCTAACGTAAATGTTGTTTTCTTTTATTACGATCAAGTTGGAACATCTGCTTTGCCTCAAGAAATTATTAACAAAAAAAATGTGCTAACACAATTTGTTGTTGAAGGTGGAAAAATGTTAGCTGGAGGAATGGCTACAAGTTATATTGCTGAAATTGGTAGAGATAAAAGTGGTCTTCTAACTATTCAAGGTAATGGAGTTGGTGGTATCAATACTGATACTTGGGCAATCGATGGTGGCGTTAATTTTCAAAACAATCAAAGAATTCATCCAATATTTAATATCCCAAATGTAATTTCTACTGATGCCACCGGCTATTTTCCAATAATTGTTGGCGGGTACAAAGAAGATCATAATAATATGTGGGGTTTAGCACCTCTTTTAGCTGCAGGAAATCAATTGGGTCAATTCGGTGAATTTGAACGTTTATATGGTGGTAAAGTGCTAGCCTGTTGGAGCGGAGTTTCTGACGAGGCTGTTGCTGGAATTATTGAATTTAAACCAACAGCTGTTTACACTGGTACTATTATAGGAATTGGCATTGGCGGCATGGAATGGAATATGAATGATGGTAGGATAAATATTTATGAAATCAATATCAAAGGCATTTATAAAAATGCAATTGAATATTTGAAAACAAAATAAAGTTAGTTTGAATTAGGTTTTTTCATCCAAAAGGTGTTACTTTTTTGCTAACATCTTTTGGATTTTTTAAAATAAAATAATAATTATGTCAAATATAATATGTTTCGGTGAGGTCTTATGGGATGTTTTTCCAACACACAAAAAAATTGGAGGAGCACCATTAAATGTTGCTTCAAGATTAGCTTCATATAATAACAATGTATCGGTAATCAGCGCTATTGGAAATGACACAAAAGGTCAAGAGATTCTTGATTTTTTAAATCAGAATAATGTTATTACTGATTTAATTCAATTATCTTCAGAATATAAAACGGGTAAAGTAAAAGTAATGCTGAATGAAAAAGGTTCTGCCTCTTATGATATTATGTTTCCTAGAGCTTGGGATAAAATAGAATTAACAGATAATCAAATTTTAAAAGTTGAGCAAGCCGATGCTTTTGTTTTTGGTAGCTTGGTAGCTAGAGGAGAAGTTTCTAAACAAACATTATTTACATTAATTGAAAAAGCAAAATATAAAGTTTTTGATGTTAATTTAAGAACTCCTTATTACACCAAAGAGCTACTCATTGAATTATTACACAAAGCTGATTTTGTAAAATTTAATGACGATGAACTATTTGAAATTAGTACTTATTTGGGGTCTAAATTCAATTCATTAGAACAGAATTTACAGTTTATTTCAGAAACGACCAATACAAAAACTATTTGTGTAACTAAAGGTCGACACGGTGCAGTTTTATTAATTGATAACAAGTTGTATTACAACAGCGGTTTTCAAATTAAAGTAGTTGATACTGTTGGTGCAGGAGATTCTTTTTTAGCATCTTTAGTAAGTAAGCTATTAAACAATGAAAACCCTCAAACTGCAATAAATTTCGCATGTGCTGTTGGTGCAATGGTAGCACAAAGCGAAGGCGCAAACCCTACTTTAGATAAGAATACAATTGATTTATTTTTAAATCCTTAAAATTTGGTATGAAACTAAATACTCTGTACATATGTTGGAATAAAATATGAATAAGTAACTAACTTGATTTTTGGTTAAAATAGGAGATATTCCAAAACAAATTTTAATCAAGCAAAACTTCTCTAAATACTTTAGTAACTAGTTTAAATTTTAGCAATGTTTTTGAATTTTGCTTTGAATTTTTGAATAAAAAACAGTACTTTTACAGTTCATCACATCATATAATGATATGATGACTTAAATGGAGGTAAATTCGGTTACCCAATTTTTAAATTAGTTTCAAAATATTAAATACCAATTAGTTAGAAATGGAGTGCAAATCCCATCTTCTCCGCAGTAAATTATAATTAATTTTTAGAAAAAGTTAATTATAAAGATGGTTCGAATTCCATCTTCTCTACAGTAATTTTTCTGTGACAAATTTTATTTCTTTATTTCCTGTGCTCCTTTTTCTAATTCCAAATACCAATCCATACCAAATCGTCGTATTAATGCTTCCTTTACAAATTTGTAAACGGGTATTTTTAGTTTGGCTCCAAGTGAACACGCTGGATTACATATATCCCAACGATCATAATTAACGGCGGCAAATTCTGTAAAATCTTTAACTCTTATTGGGTATAAATGACACGAAACTGGTTTTTTACAATTTATTATTCCTTGATTATATGCTTCTTCTATTCCACAAAGCGCCGTTTTTCCGTCAAATATTACATAGGCACAATTTTATTATTAATTAACGGAATTTCTCTTTCCTGACCGGTTACAATTACCCATGAGCCAAGTTTTTCTATAAGCTTCAATTCCTTCTTTGCATAGCAAATGTTTAATTTTTGGATAAATTTCTTCAAGAATTTTTGTTTCTTCTTCACTCAATGGCGCTCCAACATCGCCATCAACGCAACATCCACCGTGACATGCTGATAGGTTACACAAAATCTTTTTGTAGAATATATTCAGAAACTATCGTTTTTCCTAATTGAAACATCTATTTAATTTTATTTGGTAAAAGTACAATTCAAATATATTTTTTTTTAAAATTGAAAAAACTAATTTTACAAAAAAACAGAAACAACACATTAAAATTTAGAAATCACATCTTCTGAATTAGTTAAATTTGCTTCTAAAATAAATAATGAGAATAACGTACTCTCAAAATTGAATGATAGTAATAGACTAGAAAAATCGATTGATTCTAACATAATAAACCTAGAATCTGGTGTAAAAGGTTTGAAAGAAATTGAACAAGCAGCCAAAGAAAATATTTTACTAAAAGGGTATTTCAACAAAAAGAAAAAAACAAACAATAATGAGAAAAGAAACTATCGAAAAATTATTAGCTGATGAAGAAAATCATTTACAAAAACTACATCAAATTGTAAAAGAATCTATTGATGCACAAGAATTAATAATTCAAAATATAAATAAACCAAAAGTTGAAAACCTTACTGTTGGACAACGTATTTCTGATAAAGTTGCTCAGTTTGGCGGAAGTTGGAGTTTTATAATTTCGTTTTTTATTATTTTGACTATATGGATTATTTTTAATGTTATCGCTATTGGACGCTATAAATTTGATCCTTACCCTTTTATTTTGATGAATCTTATCTTGTCTTGCATTGCCGCGCTTCAAGCTCCGATTATAATGATGAGTCAAAACAGACAAGAAGAAAAAGATAGAAAAAGAAGCGAAAATGATTATTTGATAAATCTGAAAGC
>JAYTVI010000143.1:0-16301 GCA_043744095.1 Flavobacterium sp. | reverse complement strand
ATCCGGTAAACATTGGAAACCCAGACGAAATTACCATAAAAGATTTTGCTGACGAAATCATAAAACTCACCGGAACAACTCAAAAAGTAGTCTATCATCCTTTGCCAATGAACGACCCTTTACAACGTCAACCAGACACCACAAGAGCAAAAGCAATATTGGGTTGGGAAGCAAAAGTTTCGCGTAGTGAAGGCATGAAAATAACGTATGATTATTTCAAATCATTGTCAACTGAAGAACTTTTAAAAGAAGAACACAAAGACTTTACAGGCTATATACGTTAGTATGACTGCAGCACAAACAGGTAGATATTCAAAATATATTAGACCAATAAGCATTGTTTTTGACTTATTGGTTATTACCTTTTTGAGCTTATTTTTCTTCAAAGAATTAAACCTTAACTGTTTGTACTATCTCATATATCAAACAATTGTGTGGGGTTTGACCGCTTTTTTTATAAAGTTTTACGAAATATATCGATTCACAACGCCAGTTGAAATAGTTTCTAAAATAGTAAAACAAGGAGTGCTTTTTTTATTATTAATCATCGCTTTTTTCCCGTTTTCAAAAGAAGTTATTTTTAGCGGATCTGCCATTGCTTATTTTATGGTTTCGAGTTTTGTTTTGATAACCATTTTCAAATATTTGTTTTTTTATTACTTAAAAAAATATCGAATAGTTACAGGTAGTAATTTTAGAAACGCTGTTATTATTGGGTATACACCAGAATCTATAAGGTTGAAAGAACTTTTTGAAAACCGTAATGATTATGGCTATCGCTTTATGGGTTATTTCTCAGATAAAAAGACTAATGCCAACATCAAAGGAAAAGTTGAAGATATTAAAACGTTTGTTTTAGATAATAAAATAGATGAAATATATTGTTCGTTAAACGAAATAACAAACGACCAACTAAAAGATTTAGTAGATTTTGCGGACGAAAACAATAAGGCAATTAAATTTATTCCAGATACAAAAGAAATTTTTTCTAAAAATCTAAGAATTGATTACTACGAGTTTTTTCCAGTATTGTCACTTCAAAAAACAATGTTGCACGAGCCAATAACAAAAGCTTTCAAAAGAATTTTTGATATTTTTTTCTCCTTATTCGTTATTGTTTTTTTACTATCGTGGTTGGTACCATTATTAGCAATATTGATAAAATTAGAATCAAGAGGTCCAATTTTTTTCAAACAAGGAAGACCAGGAATAGACGAAAAAGAATTTTTTTGCTACAAGTTTAGATCAATGCAAATTAACAAAACAACCGAAAGAGAAGCGTCAAAAAATGACCCACGTGTTACAAAAATAGGTCGCTTTATGCGAAAAACAAGTATTGACGAAATGCCACAATTCTTGAATGTATTAATAGGAGAAATGTCGGTTGTAGGACCAAGACCACACCTTTGGTCACAGAACAAAGCCTACGGAAACAAAATCAAGAAATACATGGTTCGCCATTATGTAAAACCAGGTATTACTGGTTTGGCGCAAGTTAGAGGTTTTAGAGGCGAAATCGAAACTGACGAAGACATGGTCAATAGAATAAAATTTGACGTTTTTTATATTGAGAATTGGTCTTTGATATTAGATTTAAAAATTATCGCTCAAACCGTTATCAATATTTTTAAAGGAGAAGATAAGGCATATTAAAAAACATCTTTTTGAATTTGATTTTTAATTTGTTTATTCAAATCAAATTGATTTTTAGAAGCAGTATAAATATTTTTTTTCATTAGATTTAAATCTGTTTTCTTCATTTTTGAAATTTCTTTCAAAACAGCATTCAAAGAATCAAAATCTCCAACATCTGCAACCCAACCCAAATTATTTTCGGTTACAATAGTTTCGCCTTCACCACCACCAAAATACAAAATAGGAAATCCTAGCGAACCATATTCAAATATTTTAGAAGGAACGGAGCCGTAAATTCTTTTTGTTAAGGGTACTATTGCAATATCAAATTGCTTTATTTTTTCTAGAAGTACAACTCTATCAAGCATTCCGTGAAAGAAAATTTTTGAATTTGAATTTTCTATAAACTTTTCAATTTTCAATTTTTCAGCACCATCGCCAAAAACATGAAATTCAATATTGAGGTTTTCTAATTCAATTTTTTGACACAACTCAAAAACACCTTGAGCAACACCCAATAAACCAGCATAAAATAACTTTATAGGTTCGTTTTCATTCAACATTAGATTAAGATCAGATTCTAAATGATCAGGAAAATTTCGATACAAATGGCATTCTTTTTCTGGAGATATCGTTTTGATATGAGAAATTATTTCGTTTGATTGTCCAAGAATTATAGAAGCTTTTGTATAAATAAAACGTTCAAAAAACAAAGAAACCTTGTGAGAAAAACTTCCTTTTTTTAATGCATTTAATTCTATTGCTGCCAAAGGCCATAAATCGGAAACATTCAGAATAATTTTTTTATTTTTTAAAGAAAGCACAAAAACAGAAATAAAAGACAACAATAAAGGAGGAGATTGTACAACAACTTTATGAGGTGTTTTTTTGAAAACCAAATAAAAAAACAAACTAGTTGAAAAAGATAAAATTGAAAGTAATCGGATAAAAACATTTTTACTAATGCTCGGATAAATCCAAAGTCTTTTTACAGTAATGTTTTGTAGTTTTTCTGTAATCGAAAATTTACCGGTATATTCTGTAAAAACAACACCTTTTGGATAATTTGGCAAAGGACAAACCACCGAAACAGCATAAGAGTTTTGGTCTAACTTCAATGCCAATTGCTCAATTCTATTAGCAGCAGCACCTTTTTCTGGAGGATAATAATTAGAGATGATAAGTATTTCTTCCATATTTTTTAAACCAAAGATTTAAATTGTTTTAGTTTTCCGCTTTTAGCTCTATTGATAACAGTTTTTCTGCTAAAAATAAAATATAGATTTGGTTCTAAAAATGTGGCAAAAACAGCTTTTATTTTAACCATTTCACTTTCTGTCAAAGCAACTTCACTAGTATAGTCTATTTCAAAAGTGTCTGTTTTTGTTTGAATAATAACAAATTCTTTTACATTTCCGTCATCATCAAACAGTTTTTTTGTGATAGAATAAAACGTCATTCCTGGCGATTTTTTTCCACTAGGTAAAATAGCCACATCATTTGTTCTTCCTATTAATTTTTTTAAAACAGGATTTTTCAGCGTACTTTTTTCGTCTAAAATTCCCAAATCGCCCACTTCATACCGAATCATAGGATGTGCTTTGTTATAGAATGAAGTTACGACAATTCGTCCTTCTTTTCCGTAAGGCAATACAGCATTGTTTTCGTCTAAAATTTCTACAAAAAGGGTTTCAGAATTTATTTTCCAAACACCATCTGGGTTTTCAAAAGCAATTATGTCAAGTTCTGCCGACCCATATTCGTTTATTATAGGGATTCTAAACCGTTCTTCTAGCAAGCGCTTATCTTCTTCAAAAAGCATTTCGGAAGTTACAATGCAAAGTTTTAATGAAGGGCAAATTGTATCTAAAAAAAGATTATTTCGTTTTAAATAGTGTGCCAATAAAACAATAGAACTAGTATATCCGTTGATGTAATCGAATTTGGTTGATTCGAATTTTTTTATCATTTTTTGAATTCCGTTATCAGAAAAATCAAAAATATTAAAACGATATCTATTACTAAAAAAATCCTTTAATCGAAGTTTTTTATTTGAAATATAATCCAATGGCATTCCGTAAAAACGTGCTTGAAACGAATGATTAAAATCGATACCAAACCAATTGAAACGACGCATAATGTTTGCCCAAATCAAAGCATGACAAAACTTATCTTTTGCAAAAACAAAAGGATCTCCACTAGAGCCAGAAGTTTTATTAACATACACATTTTTAAGTGTATATCCTTTAGAAAGTCTTTCTGATAAAGGTTTCTGAAAATTTACCTTTTTCATAATGGGTAAATCTTCCCATTTGTCGACTGAATTTTTTCCTACAAAATTTCTGTAATTAGGATTGTTTTGCAAATGAAACGCAACAATTTCTTTCTTTTTTTGTTCTAGAAAAAGTAAGTATTCTTGTTCTGAATAGTTCAATATTATAGACAATTCTTGATTGGCTTTCGCCATCGGAAAACCATTTAATTGCAACGCTAAATTGAATATTTTGAACACTGAATATTATTTTTTATCAAAAATAATATTTACTAAGCACTATCAACCATTGAAAGACATTTTTTTAAAAATTAATTATTAATTCCCTTCAAAACAAACTATTTTTGCAATACAACAAACACAATTAAAACATGACTATTT
The DNA here is from genome assembly GCA_043744095.1 of Flavobacterium sp. Taxonomy (GTDB): domain Bacteria; phylum Bacteroidota; class Bacteroidia; order Flavobacteriales; family Flavobacteriaceae; genus Flavobacterium. The sequence goes on along the minus strand of JAYTVI010000143.1, from coordinate 12,013 downwards.
TACTACTTGGTTCTGGCGGCAGAGAACATGCTTTGGCATGGAAAATGCTTCAATCTGATTTATGTACACAACTTTTTGTAGCTCCAGGAAATGCAGGAACAGGAACTATTGCAACAAACATAACTATCTCACCAACAGATTTAGAAAGTATAAAAACTTTTGTCCTTCAGGAAAAAGTTGAAATGGTTGTTGTTGGTCCTGAAGATCCATTGGTATTGGGGATTTTTGATTTTTTCGCAAATGATGATCAGCTAAAAAGCATTCCAGTAATTGGACCTTCAAAAAAAGGAGCTCAACTAGAAGGAAGTAAAGAATTTGCTAAAGAATTTTTAGTAAAACATAAAATACCGACTGCAGCTTATGATAGTTTTACTAAAGATACTATTAATGAAGGATATTTATTTCTTGAAACATTACAACCGCCATATGTTTTGAAAGCCGACGGATTGGCTGCAGGAAAAGGAGTTTTGATTATTCACGATTTAGCGCAAGCAAAAGAAGAATTAAAAAATATGTTGGTGAACCAAAAATTTGGCGAAGCAAGTTCTAAAGTTGTTATTGAAGAATTTCTAGACGGAATAGAATTAAGTTGTTTTGTCTTGACAGATGGAAAAAATTATAAAATACTCCCAACAGCAAAAGATTATAAACGAATTGGCGAAGGTGATACCGGATTGAATACTGGCGGAATGGGTGCAATATCTCCTGTACCATTTGCAGATTCGGTTTTATTAGAAAAAATAGAAAATAGAATTGTAAAACCTACAATTGCAGGATTGCAAAATGACGGAATAGAATATAAAGGATTTGTTTTTATTGGATTAATAAATGTAAAAGGAGAACCTATCGTTATAGAATACAATGTTCGAATGGGTGATCCAGAAACCGAAGTTGTAATCCCGAGATTAAAAACAGATTTAGTAGCGCTCTTTCAAGCAGTTGCTAACCAAAAACTTGATGAAATTTCGTTAGAAATCGATACAAGAAGCGCAACAACAATTATGCTAGTCTCTGGTGGTTATCCTGAAGAATATCAAAAAGGAAAAGAAATTTTGGGATTAGAAAACATTACAGATTCTATTGTTTTTCATGCAGGAACAAAAATCGAAAATGAGAAAATTGTGAGTAACGGAGGACGAGTTTTGGCAGTAACTTCTTTTGGAATTGATTTTCAAGAAGCTATAAAAAAATCGTATCAAAATATAGAAAAACTACATTTTGATACGATGTATTATAGAAAAGATATAGGATTCGACTTACTTAGTTAAGAAAGAATGAGCCGTTGTATCTTGATTTTCTTCTCCGTTTGCTTTGTGTAATTTTAATTGTTTTATCCAATAAACCATAAAATAAACACAAACGGCCATTAAAATCCAATTTATGATATTTGCACCAAACCAGCTTGTTAACTCTAATTTTCTCAAAAAGTTTTGAGGTACAAAAAAGATGTTTTCAAATAACCATTGTATTCCTTCAAAAAATGCTCTCATAATATTTTAGTGTTGTTTTTTAAACAAGTATTATATTTACAGACACAAAAGTATAAAATATCCTTATGATAACAAGTCTTTTTAGAAAATCTACACCATTAAATTATTCGATTATAATAATTGGAGTTCTTTTTTTCTTTTTTTTATACCAAATTAATCACGTTACGAGTGATAATTCGATTCAAAATTTAATTCTGAAATGTATTATTTTGGGAGCAATTTTCGCCTCTCTTTTTGTGTCAAATTTTATTATTAAAAAAAACGGATTGAGCAAAGACAGCTCATACACTGTTTTATTTTACTTATTGTTACTTTTATTTTTTCCTTCGGTTTTGGATAATATTAATTTAATAATTTCAAATTTTTGTATCCTATTAGCATTAAGAAGATTATTATCATTGCAGTCTTTAAAATCTCCAAAAGAAAAAATATTTGATGCTTCATTATGGGTTTTTATAGCTTCATTATTTCATTTTTGGAGCATACTTTTTATAATTGTAGTTTTTATTTCGATACTTTTTCATGTTGCAAAAGATTATAGAAACTGGTTTTTGCCTTTTATTGCTTTTTTTACAACGGCAATTATTTTTCTTACGGCTTCTTTGTTTTTTAATAAAAGTTGGATAGGAACACTTCTAAAGCAAATAAAAATTGATTTAAAACTCGACTACTTTACCAGTAATTATCAAAACTTGGCACTTTCTATTTATGCCACAATTGCTTTATTTTTTATTGTATCGTTATTATTATCATTATCAAACAGACCCTTAATTTTGCATACAACTTACAAAAAAATAATTTCAATGTTTGTAATTGGGGTATTAATTTTTGTAGTATCACCAAATAAAAGTAATGATTTGTTGTTGTATACAATTGCACCTTTAGCAATTATTACAACTTGTCATATAGAAATGGCACATGTAAAATGGCAACAAGAAGTAGTGTTGTCTTTTTTAATAATAAGTAGTATATTTATATATTTTTCGCTGTTATAATTTACTCCCGTATGCAAGATCACCAGCATCACCAAGACCAGGAACAATATAGTTTTTTTCGTTAAGTTTTTCGTCTAATGCTGCTACCCAAAGATGGCAATTAGGAGGAAGATTTTTCTCAAGAAATTCAATTCCTTCTGGAGCAGCAATAACCACAGCAATGTGAATTTCTTTTGGTTTTTGTTCCAAATGCAATTTGTGCAAAACAGCGACAATTGATTGACCGGTTGCCAACATAGGGTCAATCAGAATCAAATTTTTATTTTCAAAAGAAGGTGCAGCTTGATATTCAACAAGTATTTCAAAAGAGTCATCATTGTTTGGATGATGTCTGTAAGCAGACACAAATCCGTTTTCGGCATTATCAAAAATATTCATAAAACCAGTATGTAATGCCAATCCTGCACGAAGAATAGAGCACAAAACAACATTGTCGGCAATGGTTGTGGTGTGCTTGATACCTAATGGAGTTTGAACATCTATTGCTTTGTATTCTAATGTTTTGCTCAATTCATACGCCATAATTTCGCCAATGCGTTCTATGTTTTTCCGAAAACGCATACTGTCTTTTTGAATATTCACATCACGAATTTGAGCTAGAAAATGGTTAAGAATACTATTGTTTTCAGATATATAATGAATGTCCATAATAATGTGTTGTGATTTTAGGATATTAATATAAAAAACTTTATCCTTCTAAAGTTTTTCAAAAGTAATAAAAGTATATTTGTGTTTTAAAAATAAATAGAGATGTTTTCAAAATTAGCTTATTCTGTTTTCGAACAAAGTATAAAAGATTATCACCAATATGATAATGTAGACCAACCCATAAACAATCCATATCCAAAAGATAAATTCGAACATTTGTTGTATCATAAAAACTGGATAGATACTGTGCAATGGCATTTTGAAGATATCATTCGAGATCCAAATATAGATCCTATTGCTGCACTTACTTTAAAAAGGAGAATCGATGCGTCAAACCAAGAACGAACCGATATGGTTGAATATACAGATAGTTATTTTCTACAAAAACACAGCAATGTTAAAGTAAAAGATGGAGCAAAAATCAATTCTGAAAGTCCTGCTTGGGCATTTGATAGATTGTCTATTTTAGCCTTAAAAATCTACCATATGCAAGAAGAAGCTACTCGAGCAGAAGCTTCGCAAGAACATAGAGACAAATGTCAAGCAAAGTTGAATATTCTTTTAGAACAAAGAACAGATTTGTCAACAGCCATCGACGATCTATTGAAAGATATTGAAAATGGAGATAAGTTTATGAAAGTTTACAAACAAATGAAAATGTATAATGACGATGATTTGAATCCTGTTTTGTATCAGAATAAGAAATAATATTTAATATCAAAAATACCTCAAAGATTTTCAAAACCTTTGAGGTTTTATATATTATTAATGCCCAAACAAATCAATCATATCGCCATAATTCGTCTCTCAGCAATGGGAGATGTTGCCATGACAGTTCCTGTTATTCGTGCTTTAGTTGAGCAAAATCCACAAATTAAAGTTACCGTTGTTTCACGACCATTTTTTAAACCTTTTTTTGACAGAATTGATAATGTAACTTTTTTTGAATTTGATGATAAAAAAAGGCATAAAGGTTTTTTAGGATTATTAAAATTGTATTCTGATTTAAAAAAATTAAATATTGATGCTTTTGCAGATTTACACAATGTATTAAGATCAAAAGTAATTAGAAATCTTTTTGCATTTAGCGGTGTAAAAACAGCTTTTACTGATAAAGGAAGAGCAGAAAAAAAAGAGTTAACAAAGGCTAAAAATAAAGTTTTTAAACCGTTAAAATCAATGGTAGAAAGACATTTAGAAACTTTTAAGAAACTTGGTTTTAACATTGATTTAACCCAATCTTATTTTCCAAAGAAATCAATTTTATCAGAAAAAATTAAAAATGAAATAGGGGAATCAAATTCCAACAAACTGATTGGAATTGCACCTTTTGCTCAGTACCAAAGTAAAGTCTATCCTCAAAACTTAACACAAGAAGTAATTAAACAATTGGCAAAAAACAAAAATTTCAAAATCTTACTTTTTGGCGGAGGCAAAGAAGAAATTGAACTTTTAAACACCTTTGCAAAAGGGTTAGAAAATGTAATTACTATAGCAGGAAAACTGAAATTTAAAGAAGAAATTCAGCTTATTTCAAATCTAGATGTCATGTTATCTATGGATTCTGGAAACGCACATATTGCAGCAATGTTGGGTGTAAAAACCATTACACTTTGGGGATCAACACATCCTTTTGCAGGATTTGCACCTTTTCACCAGCCTTCAGATAATTGTTTGGTTTCAGACAGAAAACTATATCCAAAACTTCCTACTTCTATTTACGGAAATAAAAAAGTAGAAGGTTATGAAGATGCAATGAGAACAATTTCGGTTGAAAATATTCTCTCTGCAATCAACCGAAATTTATAATTTAAACATCATCGTAATCAACAAAAATTTCTGTTGAGGTTGGATGCGCTTGACAAGTAAGGATAAGACCTTGAGCAATTTCTCCATCAGTAAGAATAGAGTTTTTCTTCATTTCGGCAGTACCAGATTTTATCCTAGCCAAACACGAACTACAAATTCCACCTTGACAAGAATATGGTGCGTCAATACCTTGTTTGAGCGCAGCTTCAAGCAAAGTTTGTTTTTGGTTCATTTCAAAAGTAGTTTCTTGATCATCAACTAAAACAGTTACTTTTGTATGACCTTCGTGAGAACTAGCAGCGGTATTCTCTTTTGAAGAAATAGTGAAAAGTTCAAATTTTATATTTTTATCAGCAACATTGTGCTCTTTTAAAACAGCAGAAACAGTTGTAATCATTTCTTCTGGACCACACAAATAGAATTTATCAAAATCCTTTTCTTTGTGTTTATTGTTCAATACAAAATTCACAGTAGATTTTTCAATTCGCCCAAATAATTCGCCTTCAACTTTAGCTTTACTATAGACATAGTGTATAAAAAAACGGCCAACATTTTTTAATTGCAAATCGTGTAGCTGTTGATGAAAAATTGTATCATCTGGAGTTTTGTTTCCATAAACTAAAACAAAAGTGCTTTTGGGCTCGCTATTCAACACATTTTGAATAATTGAAAAAACGGGAGTAATACCACTACCAGCTACAAAAGCTGCATAGTTTTTTAATCTGTTAGCATCAGGCTCAAAAGTAAATTTTCCTTCAGGAGTACCTACTTCTAGTGTATCACCAACTTTTAGTTTCATATTTGCAAACTGTGAGAAAGCACCATTAGAAACAGCTTTTATTGCAATTCGCAATTCGCCACTTTCTGGCGAAGAACATATAGAATAAGCACGACGAATCTCGTTGCCATCGAGCGTTAACTTTAAATTTACATATTGTCCTGCAATAAAAGTGTAAAAATCTTTGAATTCAAGAGGTACATTAAACAATACTGAAACCGAATCTTTGGTTTCTCTTCGCACTTCTTTTATGTTTAATTTATAAAAAGATGACATAATAATTATTTTTTACAAAAGTAGAAAAAACATTTAAGATGAACGAATTCTAGACCAATACAAAAAATGAAAAAACAATAATTTAGAATCGAAACAGAATTTATTTCAAACTTTTAAGGGATAATTTTCGGTATATCAAAAAGAAACGTATTTTTACCAGTCAGTACAATAAAATTGACTTTTAAAAGTTTAAGAATAAAACCGTTTACCTTGAAAACTACTTTACATAAATATAGTGCAATACTGGGTGTTTTTTTGATTTTGATAGCCTGTTCTACAAAAAAAAACTCCTTTTTAGCTAGAAATTCTCACGCATTGAGTACAGAATATAATATTTTGTATAATGGCGAAGTTGCATTAAACAAAGGAATTCTAGATTTGAAAACCCAATATAAAGATAACTTTTGGGAGCGATTGCCAGTAGAAAGAATGCAAGTTAACAAAGAAGACATCCTTCCTGGGCAAAATACCAAAAATCCAAATTTTGAACGTGCCGAAACCAAAGCAGCAAAAGCTATTCAGAAGCATTCAATGAATATTGCAGGATCTGAAAAAAACCCACAAATGGATGAAGCTCATCTAATTCTAGGAAAATCAAGATATTATGACCAAAGGTTTGTGCCAGCATTAGAGGCCTTCAATTATATTTTATACAAATATCCCAATAGTAGCAAGATTTATGAGGCAAAAATTTGGCGTGAAAAAACCAATATGAGAATGGACAACGATGCTTTGGCAATAGAAAATTTGAGAAAATTATTAAAAGAAATAAAATTTAAAGATCAAATCTATGCAGATGCAAATGCAACATTATCTCAAGCTTTTTTGAATCTTGAACAAAAAGATAGTGCAGTTGCAAAACTCAAACTAGCACGAGATTTTACAAAATCTAAAGAAGAAAAAGCTCGTTATCATTTTATTTTAGGTCAGATTTATGAAGAATTAGGTTTTAAAGACAGTGCTTTTGCTTCATTTCAGTCGGTAATCAATATGAAACGAAAAGCAGCAAGACAATACGTTATTCAGTCACACATAAAACAAGCAAACCAATTTGATATTGAAAAAGGTGATACAATTGTTTTTCTAAAAAAGTTTAATGATTTATTAAAAGATAGAGAAAACAGACCTTTTCTGGATGTACTCAACCATCAAATGGCATTGTATTATGATAAAAAACAGAAAACTAATGTTGCCGAAAAATATTATAATATATCATTAAAATCAAAGTCTACCAATCAATATCTTGTAGCTTCAAATTATAGAAACTTAGCTGATATTTATTTTAATAGAGCAAAATATATCACTGCTGGAAAATATTATGATAGTACTTTGGTACAATTAAACGCGAGATCACGAGAGCATAAACAAATCGAAAAAAAGAGATTAAACCTTAATGATGTTATAAAATACGAGGGTATTGCTACTAGAAATGATAGCATTATAAAAGTATATAAAATGTCAGAACCAGAAAAAATTGCTTACTATGAAAATTATATTGCAAAATTAAAAAAGGAAGAAGAAGCCAAAAAACTTTTATTAGAAAAACAAGCTAAAGAAGCTCAAAATAATCCAGCAAGTTCAGACAATCTTCAAACAGAAGACAGAACAAATCAGGAAATGTCTAATAAAAAAGTTGGAAAAGAAGCATCAATGCAAGCAAAAAATGTTGCAGTTCAGTCATCAAACAACAATGCTCTTCCAGTTGCATCTTCATCTTCTGTAGGGCAAAGCAATTTTTATTTTTATAATCAAAAAACTGTTGCTTTTGGTAAAATTGAATTTGAGAAAAAATGGGGCAAAAGAGAATATAAAAACAATTGGAGACTTTCGTCAAGTAAAGAAAATAAGAATGTAGAAGATGATGACGATGCTACAGAAAAAGAAGATGATAAAACCAATCTAAAAGACAAAAAATCGGATAAAGAGGAGAAAAAAGGAAATCCTTATACAGCTGATTTCTACATCAAGCAATTGCCATCCAAACAAACAGAAATAGACAGTATTGCAAAAGAACGCAACTTTGCTTACTATCAATTAGGTGTTATTTACAAAGAAAAATTCAAAGAATATAAATTAGCTGCAAATAAGCTAGAAACACTTTTAACAAACAATCCAGAAGAGCGATTGGTGTTGCCGTCAATGTACAATCTTTTTAAAATCTATGAGATTATTGATAAAGATAAAGCAATTGCAATGCGAGATAAAATTATCAATCAGTATCCAGATTCTAGATATGCACAAATAGTAAGCAATAACAATACAGGTAATACAATTCTTATCGAAACCCCAGAAACCAACTATAATAAGCTGTATAAAACGTATGAATCTGGCGATTACAAAAAAGCGTTAATAGATGCAGGTATTGCAATTGATCAATATTCAGGTGAAGAAATAGTACCTAAATTTGAATTGTTAAAAGCAAACAGTATAGGTAAATTAAAAGGAATTATTGAATACAAAAAAGCATTAAACTATGTTGCACTAAGCTATCCAAATAGTGAAGAAGGCAAGCAAGCAGAGAGTTTATTAGGAACTGATGTACCAAAACTTGAGGCATTAAAATTCTATCAAGACAAACCATTAAGCTGGAAAATTTTATACAAATCTGATAATCCAGAAGACAATAACACAAAGAAACTACAAGAAAAAATCAAGAAATTTATAGCAAATAGAAGTCTTGATAAACTTACAACATCATATGATATTTATACGATGGACAAAAATTTCTTGGTCATTCATGGAATGAAAACAGAAGAATATGCCAAAGGAATTGCTTCAATTTTAAAAGAATTAAAAGAATACAAAATTCAAGATGTTGCCTATGTAATTTCAAACGAAAATTATAAAATTGTACAAATCAATAAAAATTTTGACTTGTATTTAACAACAAAACCTTCAGAGCCAATTGTGCGTCAAGCAAATGCAAATCCTACAGAAATAAAACCTACAAAAGGACAAAAAGGAATAACACCAGTAGAGCCAACTAGAGAAGAATTGTACAAACAAAAAGAAGAACAACTCAACCAAATGCCGCCACAAATGCCAACAGGTATTGGTACACCACCTCAAGACTCTCCCGAAATTAAAAAAGAAAAACGATAAATGATGTTTGACAAAAAACCAAAATCATATACAGATCTTTTAGGAAAAACAAACAGAATTGTTGAAGGAACAATTATTCGAGGAAACATTCTTTCACAAGCAGATTTTCGCTTAGATGGTGATTTGGTTGGAAATTTTCAGTCAAACGGAAAAATTGTTATTGGTCCAGCAGGAAGCGTCAAAGGAGATATTGTCTGCAAAAACGCCGATATAGAAGGAAAGTTTGAAGGAAAAATACAAGTAACCGAAATTCTAAACATCAAATCAAAAGCGAGTATTCACGGAGAAGTAATTTGCGGAAAACTAGCCGTTGAGCCAGGTGCAGAGTTTAGCGCAACATGTGTGATGAAACCAAATGTAAAAAACACAATCGCAATTGAAGAACAACCCAAACCCCAAGAAACGAACCAATAATAAGTGGTTAGCACTCATAAACATTCCTATTCAAATGGGAGTAATTGTGTTTGTTTTTTCATATTTAGGAAATTGGTTAGACACAAAATATCACAACCCACATAGAATTTTTGTTAAAATTTTGACTTTAGTAGGTGTAGCAATAGCTTTTTATAACATAAATAGACAGCTCAAAGAAATCAACAAATCTTCAGACGAATAAAGAATGAAAAGCAGAAAATACCAACCCATTCTTGAAACTTTAGGAATATCTTTACTTGCCTATATTGTACACAAAGTTATTTTATTTATAAATCAAAGCAATTCAAAATTCTCAGGATTTATTTATCCAATAGAAATAATTTATGGTTTTTTTGGAATTTGCTCCTTATTTATAGTTTTACTATTGATAAAAATAAAAAGCAAAAACATCGATAATGTAGGGTATACATTTATGTTAGTAACCTGTATCAAAATGGTTCTGTCATATGTTTTATTATATCCTATCTTGAATTCGACAAGAGAAAACATTGCAATAGAAAAAATAAATTTTTTTATAGTTTTCGCCTTGTTTTTAGCAATAGAAACCATTGTAACAATACGAATTTTAAACAATAATCAATAAATTGGTTTTAAATCGACAATTTCGTCAAAAAAAATAGTTTATATTCTTGGATTATTAAGAAAAGATGTACCTTTGCACCAAATTTCAGAAAGTAAAAATTAAGTTAAATAACAGATATGGTGTTTTCCAATAAATCACTCCAATTTATAATTGCAACTTTAGTAGTTTGTCTTCCAATATTTGGTTTTGCAAACACTTCAATAGATTCTTTAAAAGTACATACTGAAACAACTGCAACTTTAGAAGAGCATGTTTCTCACGAAACGCATGCAGAACCTGCAGATATTAAATCTAAAATAGATGCTTTCAAAAACCACCACGTTTTAGATTCTCACGAATTTTCATTATTTGAAGACGAAGCTACAGGAAAACACTACGGATTTTCTCTACCTATTATTTTATGGGATAATGGCGTTCAGTTTTTTTCTTCATCAAAATTCGAACATGGTCACGCAGTTGCAGAATCTAATGGTAATTATTATAAATTAGGTCACGACGAGAAAATATACAAAACAGACGCTTCTGGAACTTTAACAGGAGACGAACACCATCCAACAAATAGTAAACCTTTAGATTTTTCAATAACAAAAAGCGTATTGACAATTATGGTTGTAGCTTTATTAATGTTTTTTATTTTTACTGGTTTGGCAAAATCATATGCTAAAAACGGAGGAATATCTTCTGGATTTGGTAGACTTTTCGAGCCTATTGTTTTGTATGTAAGAGACGAAATAGCAATACCAAATATTGGAGAAAAGCATTATAAAAAATACATGAGTTTTTTGTTGACAGTGTTTTTCTTTGTTTGGTTTTTAAATATTTTTGGATTAACACCGCTCGGAATCAATGTTACAGGAAACATTGCGGTAACAGCAGGATTGGCAATAATTACCTTTTTGATCACTACTCTAACTGCAAACAAAAACTATTGGGGACACATTTTCTGGATGCCAGGAGTACCAACACCTATGAAAGTAATATTAGCACCTATAGAATTATTAGGAATATTTATAAAACCGTTTGCATTAATGATTCGTCTTTATGCAAATATGATAGCAGGACATATAGTCGTAATGAGTTTGTTGGCATTGATTTTTATTTATAAAAGTATTGGTATGGGAACATTGTCATTCGCTTTAACATTTGTAATATCGATTATAGAAATATTAGTTGCAGCATTGCAAGCTTATATATTTACCATGTTAGCCGCTTTATATTTTGGTTCTGCTGTAGAAGAGCATCACCACGACGAAGCACACCATTAGCTATAAAATAAATGTAAAAAGTCAAAAAGACCATAATAGACTTTAGACCTTATGACATTTCAACTTTAGACTAATTTAAATAGAATGTTTAATTTTTAATACATATTTTTATGGAAATTCCTAGAATCGTTGGAGCAGGATTAGTAGTTATCGGAGCGGGTATTGGTATTGGTAGAATCGGTGGTTCTGCAATGGATGCAATTGCTCGTCAACCAGAAGCTACTGGAAAAATCCAGACAGCTATGCTTATCGCTGCTGCACTTATTGAAGGTATTGGTTTCGCTGCAATTTTCGCAACGTAATTAAAAAAAAATCAGAAGTTATAACGGTTGGTTATAACTTCTGATTCAATTAAATAATTAAGATTATAACATAGATAAATATAATATGGAAAAGTTAGTAAATGATTTTTCGTTCGGATTGTTTTTTTGGCAAACAATAATTTTTATTGGATTAATATTGTTGTTGAAAAAATTTGCTTGGAAACCAATTCTTGATGCAGTAAACGAAAGAGAACAAGGAATAAAAAACGCATTACTTTCTGCAGAAAATGCTAGAAAAGAAATGCAAAATTTGCAATCAGACAACCAACGAATATTGCAAGAAGCAAGATTAGAACGTGACACGATGCT
>JAYTVI010000142.1:0-16338 GCA_043744095.1 Flavobacterium sp. | reverse complement strand
CAATAGGAAAAAATACCGTAATTTGGTCAGGAACAGTTATTAGAGAACGATGTCATATTGGTAATGATTGTATATTTCATCCTAATGCTACAATTGGTGCAGACGGTTTTGGATTCCGTCCAGATCCACAAAGAGGTTTGGTAAAAATACCTCAAATCGGCAATGTAATTATTGGCAATAACGTAGAAATTGGAGCCAATTCTTGTGTTGATAGAGGCAAATTTAGTTCGACAGTTTTGGGAGATGGTTGTAAAATAGATAATTTAGTTCAGATTGGACATAATAGCAAACTAGGGAAATTTTGCATAATGGCAGGAAATTCTGGTTTGGCAGGTTCAGTTACTTTAGGTAATGGTGTAATTATTGGTGGTAGTGCTTCTATAAAAGATCATACAACAATTGGTGATGGTGCTATTGTTGGTGCAGGTTCTGGAGTTACAGGCGATATCGAAGCGGGAAAAGTAATGCTTGGTTATCCAGCAGTTGAAGCAAGAGATGCCTTAAAACAATGGGCAATTTTAAAACGATTGGTTAGAGAATCATCAAAATAATAATTTTCAGAACTACATATAAAGAAAAAGAAAAACTTGCAAGTTTGTCTTTTTTATTAAATTTTTTTTTAAGTAAATAATGTAGTAAAATAATAGACCAAAGCCGCAATCAATGCAGAAACAGGAATTGTTAAAACCCATGCCCATAATAGGCTAATTGTAACTCCCCATCTTACAGCACTCAATCGTTTGGTTGCTCCTACTCCAATAATTGCACCTGTAATGGTATGAGTTGTTGAAACTGGAATTCCCATATTAGATACTGTAAACAAAGTTAATGCTCCTGCTGTTTCTGCACAAACTCCTTCTAATGGTGTTACTTTTGTAATTTTAGTCCCCATTGTTTTTACAATTTTCCATCCACCCATTAAAGTTCCTAATCCAATAGCAAAATAACAACCAAAAGCAATCCACCAAGGCATAGAATCAGAATGTACTTTTGTTTTTACTTTATAGCCGTCTTTCAACTTTCCGTCTAATAAATATTCAGCAAATTGGGCAGAATCAGGGTAAGCAGCATTTACTTTTTTACCTTCAAATATGACTTGATTGGTTTCTGAATCATAAATATTTTTTCCTTTTGTATATACAAAAATTTTATCTCCATTTTGGTGTTCTGGTTTGAATTTCTCCATTTTACCTTCTGGAGAATTGAATTCAATTTGCATTAATTCAGTAACTTGTAAATTTTTGCTAATTGTATTTTCCGTTCCTTTTTCTCTAGAAATATTTGCATAAACCATACACGCAGCACAAATTATTCCCATTACTTTCTGAGAATCTGCACCACCATGACCTAGTGAAAATGCAGCTGAAGATAATAATTGCAATTTTTTGTACATATTAGATTCTTTCAAAACCGTTTGGCTTTTTCCATGAACAACTGCATACCAAATATAAAAAAGCAACATAACTCCCATCATAATTGCTACAATCCACATCATAATTGGTTTTACATCCATGTATTCAACTACATATTGCATAAGATACATTACACCTAAAGTTAAGATTGTAAAAAAACCAATTTTCTTAAAAGGATTTCGCTGTATCGTAATGATTGTAATAATATACGAAATAACTCCTCCAATAATTGGAGCCAGAAAAATAAAGGCAATTACTTTATAAATCTCTGCACTATTGACAACATCAAAACCTGCGTGAGCAATTGCTGCACCAGCAAAACCTCCAATTAAAGTATGTGATGAAGAGGAAGGAATTCCTAATTTCCAAGTTAAAAGATTCCAAATTGTAGCTGCAATCAAACCTGATAAGATAACCCAAAGATTAATAGCGTCGTTATCTACCGTTTTTGCTACAGTATTTCCGACACTCATATCAAAAATCCAAAAAGCAAGTACATTAAAAAAAGCAGCCCAAAGTACTGCTTGACCTGGTGTTAATACTTTTGTTGAAACAACAGTTGCAATAGAATTTGCAGCATCATGAAAACCATTGACCAAATCAAATAATAATGCTATGACAATAATAACAATAAGAAGAGTAAATTCCATATTTAGAATTTTAGAAAGTAAATATTATGCATGTTTTACAGATATTGCTTCAAGAGTTCTTGCAACTACTCTACATTTATCAGTTGCATTGTGCAATGCCAACAAAACTTCTTTATATTTTATAATGTTTTTTACATCACTTTCATTTTCAAACAAGTCAGCAACTGCTTTATCAAATACACTATCAGCTTTACTTTCAAGTTTATTGATCTTTTTTACTGCATCATTTATTTTTTTTAAATTCTTCAAATCTTTCAATTCACTAACACCTTGACCTATATTTTGACAAGCTTCAAGATTTATTTCTGTTAATTTTCTAATAGATTTAGAAATTTTTTCAACTTGATACAAACGCATTCTATTAGATGCGTTATAAGTATTATTTGCTACTTCATTTATAGAAGAAATAAGCGCATGAATATCTTCTCTATCAAACGGAGTAATAAAATTTTTACTCAACTCAATATTCATTTTATCTGTAATTAATTCTATCTCGTTTATAGTATTTTCTATTTTTTTATAAAGTTCAACTCTACTATCACCAGAAACATTTACAGCTTCATGTAAAGTTTCAGCAAGAAAAATTAAATTTTCTGATGCTTTTTCGAATAAAGGAAAAAAAGTGTTGTCTTTTGGGACAAAAAATTTGAAAAAATCTTTTAAAGCCATTTCTAAGTTTATTTAATTGAGGCAAAAGTAATCATGATGTGTTAAGTTAATGTTAAGTAATTGTCAATTTAGGTAATAAAGTAAAGATTGAAAAATCAAAAAAAAATATTAAACTGATTTTTGTATTTTAGCCTCACAAATACAAACATTAAAATTAAAATGGATATTAACTTCAACAAAAACGAAGATCATAATAAACTTTTACTTTCCGATTTAAAACAACGATTTGCTAAAGTAAAATTGGGTGGTGGTGAAAAAAGAATTGAAAAATTGCACGCCGAAGGCAAAATGACTGCTCGAGAACGTATCGATTATTTGCTTGATCCAAAAGCAAAATCTATAGAAATTGGTGCATTTGTTGGAGACGGAATGTATGCTGAACACGGTGGATGTCCATCTGGTGGTGTAGTTGTAAAAATTGGATATATCAAAGGCAAGCAATGTATTGTGGTTGCTAATGATGCCACTGTAAAAGCTGGTGCTTGGTTTCCTATAACAGGCAAAAAGAATTTGAGAGCTCAAGAAATTGCCATCGAAAATAGATTGCCCATAATTTATTTAGTAGATTCTGCAGGAGTTTATCTTCCCTTGCAGGATGAAATTTTTCCAGACAAAGAACATTTTGGTCGCATTTTTAGAAACAATGCCATTATGTCGAGTATGGGAATTACACAAATTGCTGCAGTTATGGGAAGTTGTGTTGCTGGTGGAGCTTACCTTCCAATTATGAGTGATGAAGCTATGATAGTGGATAAAACGGGTAGTATCTTTTTGGCTGGAAGCTATTTAGTAAAAGCAGCCATTGGAGAAACTATTGATAATGAAACTCTTGGAGGTGCAACTACACACTGCGAAATTTCTGGTGTCACAGATTATAAAGCCAAAGACGATAAAGATGCTCTTGATAGAATAAAAAGTATTGTAGGCAAAATTGGAGACTATGACAAAGCTGGTTTCAATAGAGAAAAAGCTAAAAAACCCGTATTAGATGAAAAAGAAATTTACGGAATATTGCCAAAATCTCGTGCCGACCAATATGATATGTATGAAATTATCAAACGATTAGTCGACAATTCAGAAATGGATGAATACAAAGGTGATTATGGCAAAACGCTTATAACTGCCTATGCTAGAATAGATGGTTGGGCAGTTGGAATAGTTGCCAATCAACGCAAAGTCGTAAAAACTGCTAAAGGCGAAATGCAGTTTGGAGGCGCTATATATTCTGACTCAGCAGACAAAGCAACTCGATTTATTGCCAATTGTAACCAAAAGAAAATACCATTAGTTTTTGTTCAAGATGTTACTGGATTTATGGTAGGATCAAAAAGTGAACATGGTGGTATTATAAAAGATGGGGCAAAAATGGTCAATGCCGTTTCTAACTCTGTCGTACCAAAATTTACAGTTATTGTTGGTAATTCGTATGGTGCTGGAAATTATGCCATGTGTGGTAAAGCCTATGATCCGAGATTAATATTTGCATGGCCAAGTGCCGAACTTGCCGTAATGGGTGGTACACAAGCTGCAAAAGTCTTGGTACAAATTGAAGCTTCATCACTAAAAGCAAAAGGTGAAATTGTAGACGAAAAAGTAGAAACTGCTTTATTTGACAAAATAAAAGCCCGATATGATGCTCAAGTTTCTCCCTATTATGCTGCATCAAGATTATGGACAGATGCCATTATAGATCCTTTAGATACCAGAACCTGGATTTCGATGGGGATTGAAGCAGCCAATCACGCACCTATTGAAAAAAAATTTAATATGGGTGTTTTGCAAGTTTAGGTTATTAAAAATTGTAGTTAAAAGTAATAAAAAAATAAAATGTAGTATTTTGAAATGTTGTGAAATTGTATGACAAATTAATTTACAATAGTATTTATAATATTTAACCTTTTGACTTTATGACTTTAAAACTTTCGACTTACTTAATTAATCTAAATTTATTACAACAATCATTGATGTCCGATAAAATCTTACTATATAGGAATGAAAACAATGATAATGACACATAACAAACAGTTCACTCCTACGGAGCTTACTTTGAAAATTATATTTTTATAACAAACAGTTTGTCCTGATGGGACTAAAATAGCTCCGTAGGAACTAAATGTTTGTAATTTTAGTTTGTGTTTTGTTGGTTTTAGCCCCATCGGGGCGAAATGTAATTTTTTATAGGACAACAGTGAACAACAATATTAAATTTAATACTTTTCATACCATGAAAAAAACAATCCTATTCACACTACTCTTTTTTAGTTTTATAAAACTTACAGCACAAGAAACTTTTACAAGAAAAGATTCATTACACGGAAGTCTTCGACCAGAGCGAACATGTTATGATGTTTTGCGTTATGATTTGAATATTAAAATCAATCCAAGCGAGAAAACAATTGTTGGGTATAATGATATTACTTTCAATGTTATAGCTCCTACTTCTAAAATTCAAATTGATTTGTTTGATAATATGAAAATAGATAGCATTGTTTTGGATACTAAAAAACTAAAATACAATCGCGAATTTAATGCAGTTTTTATTGATTTTGAAACCTCTATAACTCAAAATTCTAAACAAAAAATACGATTTTACTATTCTGGAAATCCAATAATTGCAAAACGTGCGCCTTGGGATGGCGGATTTGTTTTTACAAAAGACAGTAACAATAATGATTGGGTTGGAGTTGCCGTACAAGGAACTGGTGCTAGTTTATGGTTTCCGTGCAAAGATTCTCAAACCGATGAACCCGATTTGGGAACAACAATAAAAGTAGCTGTACCAAACAATTTGATGAATGTTTCAAACGGTCGATTTACAGGAAAAGAGGATTTGAAAAATGGTTATACTCGATGGGATTGGGAAGTAAAAAACCCTATTAATAATTATGATATTACTGTAAATATTGGCGATTATATTCATTTTGGTGAAAACTATAAAGGGTTAGATTTAGATTATTATGTCTTGCGAGAAAACGAAGCCAAAGCGAAAATTCAGTTTGAAGAAGTAAAACCAATGATGGATTGCTATCAAAGTAAATTTGGTACGTATCCTTTTGCAGAAGATGGGTTTAAATTGGTAGAAACATCCTATTTGGGTATGGAACATCAGAGTGCTGTAGCTTACGGAAATCATTATTTAAAAGGATATTTAGGAGACGATTTATCAGCAACAGGAGTTGGTGATTTTTTTGATTATATCATTATTCACGAAAGTGGTCACGAATGGTTTGGAAATAGCATTACAAGCAAGGATATTGCCGATATGTGGATTCACGAGGGTTTTACCCAATATGCAGAAATTGTATATGTTGAATGTATAAAAGGATATGATCAAGCAATGATTTATGCCAACGGTTTGAAAGAAAATATTAGAAATGACAGACCAATAATTGGAAATTATGGAGTTAATAGTGAAGGTTCTGGAGATATGTATCCTAAAGGTGCTTTATTGGTAAATATGCTAAGAAATTGTATTAATGATGATACAAAATGGTGGTCAATTTTATTAGAATATTGTACTACTTTCAAACACAAAATTATTGATAACGAGATGGTTATAACTTTCTTTAATACTAAAAGTGGTTTAAACTTAACACCTATTTTTAATCAATTTTTGAATCAAACTAATAATCCAACATTAGAATTAAAAATGAAAAATAAGAGATTATTCTACAGATGGAAAAACTGTGTAATGGCATTTAATATGCCAATGGATTTTGTTTTAAAAGGAAAAAAAATTAGGATTACACCAACTACAACTTGGAAAAATTCTGATATAAAAATTTCAAAACTTTCAGATGTTAAAATAGCAAATAATGGTTCTTTAATAAATATAAGCTTTCATTAATAATAATATGTTTTTAATGTTAATGTTTTAATTTATATTATTTATTTTAAGTAATTTAGTTTAAATTTTTAAACTAAATTATTATGGAAACTACAATAAAAAGTTTGAATAAATGGGCAAATGCTCATTCTTATAATTCGCTTTATTTTTTACGCATATTTCTTGGTGCTTTTTTAATCTATAAAGGAGCTTCTTTTATAACCAACAATAGAGGTTTTGAAGATTTAATTGCGCCAATTACAAATTTTTTAGGAGGTATGCTTAGCTTTCATTATATAGCAGCTGCACATATTATGGGAGGAATTATGATTATTTTTGGATTATTGACTAGATGGGCAATTATAGCACAATTACCTATACTTTTTGGTGCAGTAATTATAAATTTTATTGGTGAATTAAATGTGATTAATTTATTGATATCATTTATCACATTAGCAACTTGTATCTTTTTTTTATTTTATGGTGGTGGTAAAAATTCTGCTGATTATTATTTTAAAATGGAGAAATAAAAAATCCCTTAAAGTAAATATACAATAAGGGATTGTTTTAATTTATTAAAAAACATTTTTAATGACTTGCTTCAACTTCTATAGCATCAACATCTATATTTTGTTTTTTCAATATTCCTTTTACAACAAATCCATAATAAGATAAGTATGCAAAACAAATAACTGGTATAAAATAAGATTGATGTATCCCAATTATATCTGATATTTTACCTTGCAATGGTGGTATAATTCCGCCACCCAAAATCATCATAACCAAAAACGCTGATCCTTGAGAAGTATATTTTCCTAATCCCGTTATTGCCAAAGAGAAAATTGCTGGCCACATAATACTACAAAATAAACCACCACTCATAAAAGCATAAATAGCAAGTGTTCCTGTTGAAAATAATCCAATTATCATTGCTATCATTCCCATTAATCCAAAAATCATTAATGTTCTTGATGGTTTATCGTGTCCTAAGAAAAATCCAGCTATTTGAAAAGCAACTACTGCAGCATAAGCATATAAAGGAGTTATATCTTGACCCGAAATATGATTTACAAAAAGTACAACTCCAAAAGCCACATACGGTATTACAATTAATAAAATTTTTCGAACAGAATTTGATGGGTTAAATACCGATATTGCTCCAGCCCAACGTCCTATCATTAAACTTCCCCAATACATAGAAATATAAGGTGCCAAAGCAGATCCTGTTATTGCTCCAAATAAATCTGTTTTTAGAAGTTCTCCCAAATTACTCTGAATAGTTACTTCTACACCAACGTAGGTAAAAATACCTAACATTCCCAAAACTAATTGTGGATACTTCATTGCACCCCAACCTTCTGGATTTTTTTGTGCTCTTGCATTTGCAAAAAGCAATCCGAAAACAATTACAACTAGAGTTACAATTGTTAAACTCAATCCAAGATAATCTTTTTCTTTGTTTTCAATAAATCGGGTTATAAACTCAGTATCTTCATATCTAGAGAAAATATAACCAAAAATAACAACCAAGATAGCAGTAATTGCAATTAATGTTTTCATTGCTTTGCTTGCAGGTTCAAAAGTAGAATCACTTTTTCCTGAAGGCAATTTTTTTGAAAAATAAAATAATGCTGCAGCTAATAAAAATAGTCCACCCACAAAAACATAGAGGATTTCCATTTTATCGAGAGAGTTAGCTTTTTTAGCAAATTCTTCTAAGTTAGCACCAGCAATTACACCAAATAAGGCTATTGAAACTACAATTGGACCAATAGTTGTACCAAAAGAATTGATACCACCAGCAAGATTCAGTCTATTTGATGCTGTATGTGCATCTCCTAATGAAGCGGCAAAAGGTTGTGCCGAAGTTTGTTGCAACGAAAAACCAAGTGCTACAACAAACAAAGCAGCTAATATTAATAAATAACTTCCTTGAGTAACTGCAAAAATCATAAATGCTGCTCCAAATGTACTCACTAATAAGCCGTTGATAATACCTTTTTTGAACCCCCAACCGTTAAGAATATCTTTATTTGCCATACTACTAAAAATAAAAAGTAGCAATGCTCCAATATAATAAGCACCATAAAAAGCAAAATCTATTAACTGACTTTGAAATTGGTCAAGTCCGAATTTTATTTTACAAAAAGGAATAAAAACTCCGTTTGAAGCACCTATAAATCCCCAAAAGAAAAATACGGTGATTAGAGTGTAAAGTGCAGAATTGTTGGTTTTGGTAGTGGTTGGATTCATTAATTAATAATTTTTAATAAATTGAGGTTAATAATTACGATACTGATAATTTAAAAGTTAATTTTTGATAAATATACATTTATTAAAAAACGGACTCTAATAAAAATAAATTAGTTATTAACGAAATCGTTTTCATAACTATAAATAAATTTTAATTAAAACGTTTGCTCTTTGATTTTAATTCAAAATAAAAATTATTTAAGGTATAGGTATAAAACTTATTGCTGTTCCGCCACCAGCAGCTAAAACAAGTTTTAATTTAGATTTTGAGGTTACTACCATTGATTTTATTTCATAACTAATTGGGTTTTTCTGCCAATGTGCCGTCTTTCCGTCTTGATAGATTATGGCTTTGTATTTTTTGTTTGGAGTAAGAAAATCGAGTTTTACTTCAGTATTTCTTGCATTTTCATCAGTTATTGCACCCAAAAACCAGTTTTCAGAATTTTTTGCTTTTCTAGCGATTGTCAAATAATCTCCTGGTTCTGCTTCTAAGTATTTTGAATTTTGCCAATCTGCAGCTACATCTTTAATAAATTGAAATGCATCTGCATATTTCTCATAATTTTCTGGCAAATCGGCAGCCATTTGTAGTGGAGAATACATAGTGATGTATAAAGCTAATTGTTTGGCTAAAGTAGTATGAATTTGTTCGGTTTTTTTAGGATCATAGACATTCATTTTTATTTCAAAAATACCAGGTGTATAATCCATTGGTCCTCCAAGTAATCTAGTAAAAGGCAAAATTGTTTCGTGCATTGGCGGATTTCCTGTACTCCAAGCATTAAACTCGTTTCCTCTTGCTGCTTCTGCGGCAATATAATTTGGATACGTTCTACTGTAACCTGTTGGTCGTGAGCTTTCGTGAGAATTGATCATTAATTTATAATCTGCAAATCGTCTTGCAACATAATTAAAATGGTTGACCATTGTTTGTCCGTCATGAAATTCGCCACGAGGAATAATACGTCCTACATATCCTGATTTTGCTGCAGGATAACCATATTCTTTCATCAAATTTAAAGCTCTGTCTAAATGTCTTTCATAATTGGCAACAGAACCAGATGTTTCGTGATGCATTATCATTTTTACACCTTTTGATTTTGCATAATCGTTTATTTCTTTTAAATCATAATCTGGATAAGGAGTTGTAAAATCAAAAACTTCTTCTTTCCAATTGCCATACCAATCTTCCCAACCTACATTCCAACCTTCTACCAATACTCCATCAAAACCATTTTTAGCAGCAAAATCTATATAATGTTTTGTATTTGTTGTTGTTGCACCGTGTTTTCCTGTTGGTATTGGTTTTCCAGCAGCATTTTGTGCATTTTGTGAACCTGCATAATCCCAAGTTGACAAACCAACGTGCATTTCCCACCAAATACCAACATATTTCATTGGTTTGATAAAGGATGTATCATCAATTTTGCAAGGTTCGTTTAGATTTAATATCATTTTTGAACTAACAATTGCTCTAGCATCGTCGCTTACCATTATTGTTCTCCAAGGCGATACACAAGGTGTTTGCAAATAGGCTTTGTCTCCAATAGTATTTGGTACTAAATGCGATGTCAATCTATATTTATCTGCAATTGCATCTAAATGCATCACAGGATAATTGACAACTGCTGCTTCAAAAATATTCATGTAAATATTAGAAGGCGATTTCATCATTAATGGAGATTGAATAATATGTTGACCAGCAATAGATTTTAAACCTATTCCGTTATTCATATCTATTTTTTTGGTGTCGATCTCAGAAAATAATGTTTCGTTATAGGTATATTCTTGACTATCAAAATCACCAGGCAACCAAAATGTTTTGTTGTTTTCGGTCAAATTAAATTCTGTTACCTCATCAGAAACAATAAAATAATTCAAGTCTTTTTGTTTCGGAAAATCATATCTAAAAGCAACACCTTCATCAAAAACACGGAAAATAATATTCATTTTTCGACCAGTTCCCATTTGTATGAGAGCAATTGTCATTTCATTATAATGATTTACAATATCAGATTGCTCTCCTAATACAGGTTTCCAAGATTCATTGAAAGTAGTGTTTTTTGAATTTTCAATTTGAAAATGAGAAGCCAAATCTGCTCCATCTTTTAGTTTTATTCCTAAAAAACTTTGAGCAATTACAGACTTGTTTTTGTAAGAAACGGAATAAGAAGGCATTCCTTTTTGTTCTAATTTGAAATCTAAAACTATAGATTTTGATGGTGATTGTATACTTTGAGCATAACAAAAAGAAAATACTACTGAGAGTAAAAGAGTAAAAATAGTTTTCATTTATGTAGAAGTTTAATCTTCAAATATAAATACAATTTTTGAATTTAATACCTATTATATTTTTTTTAAAAGGTAATAAATAGTTATAATTTATTACTATTTGCCATCAACATATTCTTGAAGATATTTAAATCTTTCGGTAAGTTTGCCCTTTTCGGTCATTTTGGCTCTTTGCAAAATACCGTCTTTGTCTCCATTAAAAAACGCCGGAATTACATGTTCCATAAACATTTCTCCGAAGCCTTCGCTAGCATCTTTTGGCAATTCGCAAGGCAAATTATCTACAGACATTACAACAATTGCTCCAGGATGTGCATACGTTACTTCTTTGTTTTCTGATGGTAAATAACCAAATATTGGATCTTCAATTGTAGATGCTTTGATGGTGCAAGCAATTGGTCCGTCAACATCGCACGATATATCTGCAACAACCTTTATTTTGCAATCTGGTGCTTTAAGCATTTCTTGAGAAAGAATAACTGGTGCATCATTTCCATAAAAATGACCTGCCATAAAAATATCGGCTACTTTAGTAAAACGTTCAAAATCTGAAACATATTCTTTTGGGTTTTTATAAAAATCTTCGTGACCTAATTCTTTTCCATCTTTACGTTTGTTATAATCTAAAACATCTAATTGGGTGTATACTGGACCATCATATATTTTAGTTAAGAAATTTTCGATAGAAACTTCTTTAATTTTTATTCCGTCAAGAATTTCTTTGGCACCCATTCCTACTTTGCCGTGACCGGTTAGAACTATTTTTACAGGTGGTAAAGTTTGTCTTTTTAGTTTTTCTATCAGTGCTTGCTTTCCAGAAAGGGTTTCTGCCTTTGGTATGTTGAACAATTCATATTTTATACCAAAAGCTCTCAACCCATTATATGCACCAACAATTCCGGCATAACGACCAAAACCTATTAATCTTTTGTTTTTGGCATCAACAATGGTTTCGTGATCATAAAGTTCAATATTTTTAGCCAATATGGCTTGCAACAATTTTCTGTTGTGCAATTGTTTTTTGATAGTATGCGAAAAAAAGAAATATTTTTTGTTAGGAATCAAAGCATCAATTGGCACTTCTTTTACTCCAAAAAGAACATCACAATCGGTCATATCGGTTGCAATTTCTAATCCTAAATCGGCATATTGTTTGTCTGAAAATACTCTAATATCAGAACTTTCTACTTTAATTACTGCTTCAGGATGTTCTATTTTCAATCGCACTAATTCTTCTGGTGTGAAAACTACTCTACGATCTACAGGTATTTTTCTTTCTTTTATGATTCCGAATTTCATTCTTCTTGTCCAATTTTATTTCGAAGCCAAATGTACCGTTTTAAGAAATCGATTTCAAAACTTTTTAGCCAAAATTATTTTTGATTTTAGTACTTAAAAATCAATCAATTACTAAAAATAGTTAATAAATTGTTTACAACCCTTTTGGCAAAGTCATTTTTAACATTAGTTTGTTTCTTTATATTTGTTTACAAACTATAAAAATGAGTCTAAAAAAAATTTCCCTATATATTCTATTGTCCCTTTTATTTATTGGTTGCACCAAAAATGATAAATTTGAAGGCGTGTATCACGAAACTTCAGAAAATGGGTTGCCAACTATTATTCCGTCTGTTTTAAAATACGAGAAACTCAATGCTTCCTTTATTGCCAATAAAAGAGTAACGATTCAGCAATTTTGTGATAAATACTGGAAAGATGAAAACCGAAACTTTAGCTTTTTAGTTGCTAAAAATGGTCAAATCATTTATGAAAAATACCAAGGAATTGGAGACCTTAAGAAACAATCAAAAATTACATCTGTAACGCCATTGCACATTGCTTCTGTAAGTAAAGTTTTGACTGCAACAGCTATTTTGTTGTTGGTAGACAGAAACAAAATTGCATTAGATCAAAAAGTAGCTACAATTCTTGATAACTTTCCGTATCCAGAAATTACCATAAAAAACTTATTGTCACACCGAAGTGGTTTGCGCAATTATGCTTATTTTACAGAAGATAAAGGCGTTTGGGATCGTAACAAAACATTGACCAATCAAGCTATTTTAACCCTTTTTATAGAAAAGAAAATTGCCTTAGAATATCCTACAGATACCCATTTTAGTTATTGCAATACCAATTATGCGATGTTGGCATTGGTTATCGAAAAAATTTCGGGTATGAAATATGCTGATGCGATGCAAGAAATGATTTTTAAACCCTTGGGAATGAAAAATACTTATGTATTTGATTATGACAAAGACAAAGAAACTGCCATTCCGTCTTATAAAGGAAACAATATGCCACTCGCTTGGGATTATCTGGATGAAGTATATGGTGACAAAAATATTTATTCGACACCAAGAGATTTATTACAATTTGATTTGGCAAGAAATGCACCAACTTTTTTGAATCCAAAACTTCGAAGTCAAATCTATAAAGGTTACAGTAACGAGCATAAAGGTACTAAAAACTATGGTTTGGGAATAAGAATGGTTGAATGGGAAACGGGTCAAAAGTTCTATTTTCATAACGGATGGTGGCACGGCAATACTTCGTCGTACATATCGCTTACAAAAGACCATACTACAATAATTGCGTTATCGAATAAGTTTACCAAAAACGTCTATGCAGTGCGCAAATTGGCACCATTGTTTGGAGATTATCCATTTGAATTTGCAGATGAAGACTAAAATTTAACTTCCTTTTATATATTTTTAATTTTTGATAGAATAAAAACTAAAAAAGGCATTACTTTTGCATTCCTAAAATTATTGGGGTCGACTGGTTTTGACAGCAAGTCGAATTGAAAAGTAAGCACGTCGAGAACTGAGACAATTCTCGTTAATAAAAGGTTTCAAAACATTTACACGGCGAAGGAAACTACGCTCTTGCTGCATAATCTGAATTATAGTAAGATTAGCCTCGTTCCTACAAGGTAGGAAAGCAGGATTTGCCTCGAAAGCTTTGGTTTATAGCGGTCGATAAAGGCAAATCGTAAATTTAAACCTAGATTTGGTAAAGCTTCGGTGCCTTTTCGAAAATAAGAAGATAAGCGTTTGGTGGTTGTTTCTGTCCTAGCCCAACGTCGAAAACCCAAACAGGAAATAAGCGTGTAGAAAGTTTTTTGATTGCTTGTTTGGACGGGAGTTCGATTCTCCCCGACTCCACTTATCGAAAGCTCGTAAATTATTTACGGGCTTTTTTTATTATAGAAACTTCTTTCAATATAAAAAAAACTTTCATCGAAAAGTAGTGTAAAATAAAAAGTAAACATTTGATAAATTGCTTTTCTCAAAACTCTACAATGCCACAAACCATCTTAACCTGGCATCACCACTTCTCCACTCCAATTCATCATACCGCCAATAAGGTTATAGGTGTTCTCGAAACCCAGTTGATTCATTATACTACACGCTTGTGAGCTTCGTCCTCCTGCTTTGCAATAGACATAATAGTTTTTGGACTTGTCGAGTTCTTCGAGCTTGTAAATAAATCCTTGCCCTTTGTAGATGTCAATATTTATGGAATTGGGTATAATGCCTTCGTTGCATTCGTCTTCTGTACGAACATCTAATAATACTGCCTTTGGGTCTTTTTGCAATTGTGCCACCCATTCGTTTTGTGATAAATCCATTTCTACAATTTTTTTATCAAAAATACTATTTTCAATTCAAAGTGCATAAAAAAAGTATTTTCTAATTATTAACATAAAAATAACAATTTATTTGTATATACAAATAAAAACATTGCTACATTTGTACCTACAAATAAGACAGTGTTAAAATGAGAATTGAAGAGTACATAAAGTCAACTATAAAACTGAGTGAAGCCAAAAGCGCTATTCTTAATGTTTTGTATACTCAAAATATTATCAATGATCATTTTAATGAAATTTTGAAACCTCATGAACTTTCTCCAGAGCAATATAATGTTTTGCGCATTTTGAGAGGACAAAAAGGAAAACCTGCCAATATGTGTGTTATTCAAGAACGTATGATTGCAAAAAGTAGCAACACTACCAGATTGATTGATAAATTGCTAAACAAAGAGTTAGTAACTCGTGAAGTATGTCCCGAAAACAGACGCAAAATGGAGATTGAAATTACCACAAAAGGGCTTCATACATTAGAACTTTTAGAGCCAGAAGTGCTGCAACATGAAAATGATTTTGCCGAAAATCTCACAACATCAGAATTAGAACAATTGAATGAATTATTAGAAAAATATAGAAAACCAAAATTATGAGCAATTTTATTGAAAATGCTAATTGGCGTTATGCCACCAAAAAATTTGATACTATCAAAAAAGTATCCGAAAAAGATCTAGCAACTCTAAAAGAAGCTATCACATTGAGTGCTTCTTCTTATGGTTTACAACCTTACAAAGTAATTGTTGTAGAAAATCCTGAACTTAGAGCCAAATTGCAACCTGCATCTTGGGGTCAGACCCAAATTATTGATGCATCGCACTTGATTGTTTTTGCCAATATTAACAACATTGGTGAACCTGAAATTGATGCTTATTTTGATAATCTGATTACCACAAGAGGTATTCCAGCAGAAGCTGTTCAAGGATATTCTGATTTTATGAAATCGAATGTGTTGTCTTTGACAAATGAGATCAAAAATAATTGGACAGCCAAACAAACTTATCTTGCTTTAGGAAATTTGTTGAATGCTGCTGCAGAATTAAAAATAGATGTAACTCCTATGGAAGGTTTTGTTCCAGAACAATACAACGAAATTTTAGGTTTGGATAAACTGAATCTTAATGCTTCATTAGTTGCTGCCGTTGGTTATCGTCACGACGAAGATGCTACACAACACTACAAAAAAGTTAGAAAATCAAAAGAAGATTTATTTATTACACTATAATTATTAACCTTAATCAAATTTAAAAAAAATGAAAAATTTAAAATCAATTGCAATTGCATTATTAGTTACTGTTTCTACAATAGTAACTGCACAAACCAAAAAAGTAAATGTTGAAAAAAGTAAAATTTCTTGGATTGGAAAAAAAGTAACTGGTCAACACGAAGGAACAATAGCTCTAAAAGACGGTTCGTTAGTTTTTAAAGGAAAAAAATTAACTGGTGGAACATTTACCGTAGATATGAATACTCTAGCAGTAACAGATTTGAAAGCTGGAGAAGGAAAAGAAAAACTAGAAGGACATTTGAAATCGGAAGATTTTTTTGGCACAGAAAAATTCTCGACTGCAACTTTAGTTTTCA
>JAYTVI010000141.1:0-4534 GCA_043744095.1 Flavobacterium sp. | reverse complement strand
GTAGAATCATCATAATCACCAGAAAAAACAGAAGGATAAACAGCTGCATTGTTGTTGTGAGGTTCGTCTACTGTAAAAATATAATAAATTAAAGGATTGTTGGGTTTAGGAATAATAATTGCTGATTG
Source organism: Flavobacterium sp. (assembly GCA_043744095.1). Classification (GTDB taxonomy): domain Bacteria; phylum Bacteroidota; class Bacteroidia; order Flavobacteriales; family Flavobacteriaceae; genus Flavobacterium. The sequence goes on along the minus strand of JAYTVI010000141.1, from coordinate 4,406 downwards.
AGTACTTGATGGATCTCCAAACAAACCTGTACCATTTGCAAAATTACCATTGGGCATTATTATATGATTTTTGTCCCAAACAGTTCTGCCATCAGTATAAAACAGTAGATTGCCATAACTATCGGCTATTGATGCACAACCTTCTGTAGTATCAAGTTGACCATCTGTGAGTAAAGAAACACTATCGTCATCATTAAATTTTAGACCAGCATTTTTACCAAAATACCAAACACTTGCTTCCTTTTGAGAAAAAGTAAGTGTACTGGATAATATAAAAAGAAACAATATTTTAAACTTTATGTAATTCATTTTTTTGATTTTAATAAAGTAGTTTTTTATCTATTATTTGAATATTGATTATCATAAGTATAAACATATGATTGATACAATATTTCATTAGTTTTTATTTTATTTTTTATTCATACAAACTTATTAACCTACACACTAAAAATAAACTACTATCATAACTCTATTTTTTTTATTTTGGTATAGCAACCATTTTTACAGGTACTTTATTAGATTGAATTATTCCATCAAATATAGTATATCCGTTTTCTTCAATTTCTTTTTTTAAATCGGGTGTCAGGTATTTTTTTGTTTCCTCTGCTACATTTAATAATGTCAAGCCAGCTTTATATGTTTTGTTTTTCTTTATTAGTGTATACCAAGATATATAATCATATTCATAATTTCTTAATGGTAGATTGATTATTGTCGTAAAATATTTTGTTTCATTAGGATGAATCACAAAGTTATTTTTATGTATGTAATTAACATTGTATGAAGTAGAAAAATCATTTATGTTATATTTATTTCTTGCATCCTTATAAATTAACGTGTCAAGATTTTCTCTGCTTAATTCATAAATATTCGAATTTATATAGGATGAGTAAAAAGGAGCTTCAGCTCTTCCTCCTAAAATTTTATAATTACTGTACAGACTAAAGTTAATGCGATTTATACTCCCATTTTTATTTTTGCTATCAGGAAATCTAGAGTCGTATTCATCATATTGCTCAAAAAAGTCGGAATCTAAAACAAAAAAATATTTTTTATTGGAATTATTATGAATTTTATACTTAACTATATTAATCGATAAATTATTATATAAACTATCATATTCTTTACTTTTATAATATAATTTGCTATAGTTTAAGTTTGAAACACAAGATATTGTATCATTTAACAATTCAATTTCTAAATCAACTTGATTTTTTTGTTCTTTACAAGAATAGAATATGAATATAGATGATGATGTAATTGCATAAATTAACTTTTTCATTTAATTTAGAATTTGAAATTAATAGCTTTACCAGAATATCTATTTGCATCTTGCATATATGGAGATAGTAATATGTAAGGAGATGCTCCCCAATTGTTTTCTCTATTAAATGAATATACATCTGAAATTGAGAAAGCAGCTTCTCTTGAACCAAATTGTTTCACCCAACTACCATAAATACCAGAAACATAGTGGTATCTGTGGCTAAATTCGTGAACCATAGTCAATCCAAGTTGCTTCCAACTACTATATGCTTTGTTATATATTTTAATATTACCATTTGTCATATCAGTAGTGCCTCTATCACTTCCGTGACCAGATGGATCATAAGATATTTCAGTTCCTTCTTTGGGGCTTCCTGCTCTAACAGATTCAGCAGCCATTTCGGGATTTTCCAACAATGTATTTATAGATTCATTACCTGGAGTAGGAGTTCCCTTCAATCCTCTGGTAACTCTAGCTATTTTACTATTTTCCTGCACCATATGCGCCACGTGATTAAGTCCACTAACTATCAAGCTACCATTATCAGATTACTATTTCCTATTTTTCAATAGTACTTTATTTGACCTTAATACACCATTAAAAATTTTAATGTTATTATCTCTTAGTTCTTGAATTTGATATTCCTGTAGCGATTTATTTATTTTAGTGGAATCCCATTCATATATAATATTAAATTTATCGCCTTTAGAAATTGAACTGACAGTTATTTGACTAGCATATGTTTTAGGAGTAACCTCCTTTAAAATAGGCAATCTAATGATTGATTTAAAAACCTTAGACTCGTTTGGATGTAAAACAAAAGAATTTTTAATGTAATCAGATTGTACTTTGTAATCTTTTAATTTTCCACCTTTCAATTTATAATTTAATTTTCTAATACTATCATTATAAGATAAACAATTAAACATACTTCCAACATTAATATTGTCTTCTGACCACAGAATATCAGAACCTCCTCCATTTCTTTTTTTGTTATTTTTATCTGTTATTTCAATGTGATTGTAATCGTAACCAAAAAAGGGGTCTTCAAAAAAATCATCTTCATCAATAATAAACAAATAATTTTCAGTTGATGAATTTGTTAATTTCCAAGTCAAAATATTTGTTGCTTTCTCTCTATCTTCCTTATTTTTATATGATTGATTTGAAGAATGATTATTAATATATTTATTGTTAAAATATAACTCTTTGTTTAGAACTTCAAGTTTAACTTCATTACTTTCTTTATTACAAGAAAATAATATGCAACATAAAATAGATATATAAATTGATTTCATATTTAATTATTTTGAAATATTACTAAAAAATGTAGGGTAACTTCTTACTTGATATTTTGAAAATGCTGAATTAGCTTGATTCAAATAATTATTATACAGATTCTGATTTCTAATTGGCCCTCCAAACCATCTTTCCATATTATATGCTCTAACTTCTGTGGCAGCTTCTCTATTACTACCTCTTCCACCACCACCCCAAGCACTATATAACCCTTGTGAATGATCCCAAGCGTGAGATCCTTCGTGAATTAAATTTAAAAATAAATGCTTATTTGTAGTAAATGATCTTGAGTGTACCCAAACAGTCTTATCACTTGTCATATATTCTGCTTCAGAGTTTGGACTGTATGATTCATAATCAAGTGAAGCTCCGCTAGCGTCATAAAGTTGATCTAATGGTTCTACAGAGTTTCTCATCTTTAGTATATAAGCTTTCCTATCTGCTTCTGGCATACTAGAAATATCTTCGTTGGATTTAAAACCTGCTTTTTTTAGATGTTTGTTCGTATTATTATGCATTGCGTGATTGAGTCCACTAGCTATAAGACTATAATCTTAAATACTACTTATATCCTTTATTCATTATTTTCAATTCCCATTTGAAACCAAATAGAAGAATCACCTTTTTTATCTATTTTATAGCAAAACAAACCCCGCTCTTTAACGAAGTATGATTTCTTTTTGACAATTTCTTCTGCTATTTTTTCTCCTTTATCTTCATACTGAATTTTAGATTTAGTTTCTGTAACAAAACATTTCAATTGTAGTCCATTATAATTAACAATTGTATCATACAAGTATTTTTCTTCTTCTGTGATATTTATTTTTTTATTTAAAAAGGTATATCTAAGTTTTGAAATTCTTTTACCATATTTATTCTCATTATTTATAATCTTATCTTCTATAATTTCGGCCTTTAATGATTTTACATTAATATTATGCAATAAATCAAAATCATATTTTTCTACTAATTTTCCACCAATAGAAATTTTTGAGGAATCTATAATTGAACCATAAGCATAATTAGATATAATTAAATACTTTACTCCTATTTCTTCTATTAATTTGATTTTTGTTGTAAAATCTTGTCTATTTGACCCTGTTTTTTCATAAAAAATCAATTTGCCTTTTCCAATTTTAAATAAAGGATATTGATATTCAATTGGAATATAATTAATGGTATTTCCTAAGTGATTACAACTGCTTAAACAAAATAAAATAAAATAAAATAAAGTTTTCATATTGATGATTTTAACGACTTCGTCTAATTATTTCAGCTTCATTGTACATATCTGTATCTCCTAATGATCTTATAAATTTATAAGCCCTTAATTCAAATTCTTTAAATGATGGGGTTTCATACCCTGTTCTTTCATCGCTATAAAAAGCACTTCCATATTTTGAAATAATTGAATTATATTCAGAACCTCCATTCCAATGATATTGCCAACTATGGTAGCTTTCGTGAAAAATAGTTCTGGCTAAATGGTAATTTGATTTAAAAGCATTTTTAGTTAATTGCATTCTATGGTTCTTAGGGTCATAATGTCCTGCGTCTCCATCATTAGCCAATAAATCAACAGATGGAGCTCCAACAGCTTTAGAGTTATAAAATTCAGACAATCCATCAACGTCATTAATTACAGCGTTGACTGACTCAATAGATTGACTAGGTTTTGCATCGGGATTAACATTATGAAATCTAGATCTAAAACTTCTTTTTTCCTCAATCATATGCGCTACGTGATTAAGTCCACTAACCATTAACCCAGTTAATGCGCCTTGCCAAAAGTTACCACCAGTTAAACTAGCACCAACTCCACCAGCAATAGTACCAAAGG
>JAYTVI010000140.1:0-4591 GCA_043744095.1 Flavobacterium sp. | reverse complement strand
ACCACGATGATGCAACGAAGCACCAGAAGTATCAAGCGCTACCGAAACCTGGTCTCTATCAATGTGAATGTTAATTCGTAAATCTGGAAAATCTTTATCTACACTTGGACGCTGTCCAGTTTTCTCACGAAATTGGTCAACGATAGCATCTTTTGCCTTTTGGGAAACAAACTGCGAATGTTTAAAATTATCGGAATGAATCGTAGTGTCAATAACAAAAGTTTGGCTTTCGCCGATGTATTTTGACCAATCAATGCCCTGAATTCCTTTGTATAAATTCTGGTCGTTAGTTGCTTTGAAATAATAAATTGGTTTCAATATTTTCAAAGCAGTACGCAACGACAAATTGGCTTTATACATAAACCCTTTATCGCCTTTAAAACTTACGGCGCGTGTGCCAATTTCGACATCTTGCGCTCCTAATTGTTGTAATTCTTTTGCTAATATTTCTTCAAAACCAAAAAAGGTTTTGGCAATCATTTTATAATTTTCCATTTCAAAGTCAAAGTCAAGATTCCATTTCTTTAGTAAACCACATCTAAAAAGTAGAAACTTGGGTTTACTTCGGCAAAAATACATTAAATTTGCACGTTAGAATTAATGTAAAAAAATAAATGTCAGATTCTTTAAATTCAAAAACTCAAAACACCAATTTGCCTTGCGATAATTGGTTTGTTTCCTGGTTTGATTCACCATATTATCACATTCTTTACAAGGATAGAAATTATAGAGAAGCTCAAATTTTTATGGACAATTTGACCCATTATCTTAATTTACCAGAGAAAGCAAAAGTATTAGACTTGGCGTGTGGCAAAGGCAGACATTCAATATATTTAAACCAATTGGGTTTTGATGTTTTGGGTGTAGATTTGTCTGAAAACAGTATAGCAATTGCAAACAAAAATGCAAATGACACCTTGCATTTCAAAGTTCACGATATGCGCATTCCGTTTGAAGAAAAATATGATGCTATATTTAATTTATTTACCAGTTTTGGGTATTTTGAAAACGAAACAGACAATTTAAAAACACTAGAATCAATAAGAGAAAGTCTTTCTGAATATGGATTTGGTGTTATCGATTTTATGAATAGTACGCATGTAATCGCCAATTTGGTTCCAAATGAAACTAAAACAGTCGATGAAATTGAGTTTCATATCAAACGTTATCACGAAAGCGGATTTATTTTTAAAGAAATAGATTTTAAAGCAAATAATGAAAAATTTCATTTTGTAGAAAAAGTAAGAGCTTTAACTTTACAAGATTTTCAAAATATTATGGAAACAGCTGGTATCTATTTATTGGATATTTTTGGAGATTATAAACTCAAAAAATTTCATAAAACAGAAAGTGAACGATTAATTATGATTTTCAAATAATGAATTACCTTTTACCCCTACTTTCAGTACTGTTAGGTTATATAATTGCTTTGTTTCTGAAACCTAAGAACAAAACAAATTTGAAACTATTATTGGCTTTTAGTGGTTCGTTTTTATTATCATTAACTGTTATTCATTTGCTTCCAGAAATTTATGAAAGTGAAAATCATTCGATTGGAATTTTTATTATGGTTGGAATTTTATTTCAAATTATATTAGAATTTTTCTCAAAAGGTGCAGAACATGGTCACGTTCATGGTCACGATAAAATGGTTCAAATGCCTTGGTTGTTATTCATCAGTCTATGTATACACGCACTTTTAGAAGGTTTTCCTGTAGGACATCAGCACAGTTTGGCATTAGGAATTGCCATACATCATTTGCCTATTGCAATTATCCTAACTACCTTTTTTGTACAAGCAAATTTAAACAAAACTGCCATTTTTATCTTTATGATTACCTTTGCAGTGATGACGCCATTAGGTACATTTTTATCAACATATTTAACTGCACTCAATAGTTATTACAATGAAATTACTGCAGTTGTCATTGGTATTTTATTTCATATTTCGTCAACAATTATTTTTGAAAGCAGCGAAGGACATAAATTTAATATTGCCAAAATATCTATGATTGTTTTAGGAATAGGATTGGCTTATTTTATTTAAATTTACAACAATTATTACTTTTCTGTAAGGTATACAAAAAACACAAAATGACTTTCATAAAAACTACCGAACAATCTTCAAAATACGAACATTTAGAAAAAATGTCGGTTCATGAATTGTTGTTCAATATTAATCAAGAAGACAAAACAGTTCCGATTGCGGTTGAAAAAGCAATTCCACAAATAGAAAAATTAGTTTCAGAAATTGTTACTAATATGAAATTGGGCGGAAGACTTTTTTATATTGGAGCAGGAACTTCAGGACGATTGGGGATTTTAGATGCATCTGAATGTCCTCCTACTTTTGGTGTTTCGTTTGATTTGGTCAATGGTATTATTGCTGGTGGAGACAAAGCCATACGTCGTGCTGTAGAAAATGCCGAAGACAATACTACACAAGCTTGGATAGATTTATTAGAACATCAAATAAATCAAAATGATGTTGTAATTGGTATTGCTGCATCTGGTACAACACCTTATGTTATTAAAGGTTTGGAAACTTGTAACAAAAACAACATTACAACGGGTTGTATTACTTGCAATAGTGGAAGTCCTTTATCGCTTACGGCAAAATTTCCTATAGAAGTAGTTGTTGGTCCAGAATTTGTTACAGGAAGTTCTAGAATGAAAGCTGGAACAGCTCAGAAACTAGTTCTGAATATGATATCAACCGCTACAATGATTCATTTAGGAAAAATAAAAGGAAACAAAATGGTCGATATGCAACTGAGCAACAACAAATTGGTAGATCGTGGTGTGAAAATGATTATGGGAGAAATTCCTGTTTCGTATGAAAAAGCATCCGAATTATTAACTCAATTTGGAAGTGTAAGAAAAGCAATCAATGGCTATGAAATGAATTCTAAATTATAAAAATGAGTACTGATAGAAAAATATTAAACAAAGGAATTTTTTATATGGCTTGGGCTTTACCGCTTATGTTTATTGGTCCTTCTGTTATTTATAATGCGTTTATCAATAAACAAAATGTGTGGCATTATTTGGTTTTAGCAGTAGGAATTGTAGCTTGTTTTGGTGCAATGTCTTTTCTTTATTTAGGATTGAAAACAATAATGAAAAGTATGTTTGGCAACTAATGGAAGAGCTTATACACATCAATAAAACTTTTGAAAAAGTTAACCAAATTCATCAGAAAATAAATAATCGAGAATTTGATGGTTGTGTTTTTAAAAACTGTGATTTTTCGAATAGTGATTTTTCTAACAATACTTTTATGGATTGTGAGTTTATCGATTGCAATTTATCGATGATGCAAATGACAAATACCAGTTTGAAAACTGTATATTTTAAAAATTGCAAATTATTAGGAATTCAATTTCATACTTGCGATGATTTCTTGTTTACAGTTGAGTTTGATGACTGTGTGCTTGATTATGCTTCGTTTGCAAATAAAAAAATGCCCAAAACTAAGTTTAATTCAACTTCATTGAAAGAAGTCTCTTTTATTGGAACCAATCTAACCAATGCTAGTTTTGAAAATTGTAATTTAGACAACGCTATTTTTAATGATAGCCAATTGGCAAGTGCAGATTTTAGGTCAGCTTATAATTATAAAATAGACCCACTATTTAATCCGATGAAAAAAGCAAAATTCTCAACACAAGGAATTCCGGGACTTTTGGATAAATATGATATTAAAATTGAATAATTATGGAAATTAATTCAAGCTATTTAGAAAGTGTAAAAAAACAATTTCTATATTATAAAGTATTGGGCGAAAAAGCAATTGATCAATTAGAACCAGAACAATTATTTGTTGCCGTAAACGAAAACACCAACTCAATTGCCACTATTATACAACATCTTTCAGGGAATATGATTTCGCGTTGGACCGATTTTCTAACTACTGATGGAGAGAAAGAATGGCGCAATCGCGATAGTGAATTTGAAGAAATACTTTCAACCAAAAATGAAGTATTGCAAATTTGGAACAAAGGATGGAATTGTTTTTTTGATACAATAAACGCTTTACAACCAAGTCAATTGTCTGATATAATTTATATTAGAAACGAAGGTCATACAGTTGCAGATGCTATCAATAGACAATTGGCACATTATCCATATCATATTGGTCAAATTGTGTTTTATGCCAAAATGCTAAAAAATAGTAACTGGACTAGTTTGTCAATTCCAAAAAATAACTCAACTACTTACAATAGTGAAAAATTTGCACAAGAAAAAAGTATAAAAAACTTTACTGATGACGAATTGAAAAAATTAAAATGAAAAAAATAACACTACTTTTATTCGCTTTTATTGTTGTTTCTTGTTACAACCAAGAAAACAATTGCAATGATTTTAAAACCGGTACATACGAGTTTACCCAAACCATAAACGGCAAAAAGAAAACTTCAACATTTGTTAGAACAAAAAATTTACAAATAGAAACCTATGAAGGCAAGACCGATACAGCTTCTGTTCGTTGGGTAAATGATTGCGAATTTATATTAGAAAAATTGCATCCTAAGAATATGCTTGAAAAGAAGGCAATCAGTATGCGTATCTTGTTTACCAAAAAAAATAC
>JAYTVI010000139.1:0-4606 GCA_043744095.1 Flavobacterium sp. | reverse complement strand
TCAAAAGTTACTGATGGTTTCCAACCCAATTCCTTATTGATTTTGTTGGCATCAATTGCGTAACGCAAATCGTGACCTGGTCTGTCTTTTACAAATGTTATCAATTGTTCAGATGTTCCTGCTGATTTACCTAATTTGGCATCCATTTTTTGGCATAATAGCTTTACAATATCAATATTTTGCCATTCATTAAATCCACCAATATTATACGTTTGGTGATTTTTCCCTTCATGAAAAACCAAATCTATTGCAACAGCATGGTCTTTTACATAGAGCCAATCACGAGTATATTTCCCATCACCATAAACTGGAAGTGGTTTGTCATTTAGGATATTATTTATTAGTAGTGGTATTAATTTTTCTGGAAAATGATTTGGACCATAATTATTTGAACAATTTGTAATTACATAAGGAAGACCATAAGTTTCGCCATATGCACGAACAAAATGATCTGAACTTGCTTTAGAAGCTGAATAGGGAGAATTTGGAGCATACGGAGTTGTTTCTGTAAATAACCCTGTTGCTCCTAATGTGCCGTATACTTCATCTGTACTTACGTGATAGAATCTTTTACCTTCAAAATTATTATTCCAGATTTTTTTTGCTGCATTTAACAAATTCATTGTACCGATAACGTTTGTTTTTACAAAAGATAAAGGATCAGTTATTGAACGGTCAACGTGAGATTCTGCAGCCAAGTGAATAACGGAATCAAATTGATGCTTTTGAAACAAATCGTTAATAAAAGCCTCGTCTGTAATATCTCCTTTTATAAAATGATAATTAGGCTGCTCTTGAATATCTTTAATATTTTCAAGATTTCCTGCATAAGTTAGAGCATCAAGATTATAAATCTGATATTGTGGGTATTTCTGAACCATTCTTCTAATAACATGAGAACCAATAAATCCTGCTCCTCCTGTAATTACTATTTTTTTCATTTTTTAGAATAAATTTTATTTAGATTTTTTAAACGGCTTCGCCACATCAGTCACACTTTTATGGTGGCTAACATGGTTGATTTTTAATATTTTAATTTACTTTTCTTCCTCTTTTGTTAGGGTAATCAAAACACCTAATTCTTTGAGAATTAATTGCAAATTATGCTTTTTTATTTGTTTTACAATTCCTTCTTTTCCTTTAAAAGGACCACTCGGAATATTAATTTCATCACCTACTTTTAATCCTGTAATTTCTACAGATGCAATAATATCTTTTAATGCTTCTTGCAAGGCAAGTATTTCCTGCTCTCGAACTATTGCTGGTTTTCCTAACCAATATAAATATCGTACTACTCCACTTACTTGAAAAACAGAATCTCTCTCATTTTCATTTAAATATACAAATACATATGAGTTTATCAAAGGTACTTGCACTTTCTTTTTCCTATCTGACCATTGTTTTATTTGGGTAACTAAAGGACAATATGTTGTTATGCCTATTTTTTGTAATCGCTCCGTTACTTTTTTTTCACTTCGAGGTTGCGTATAAATTACATACCAAGGCATACTTTAAAATATCTTTTATTAATCAAAGAACTAGTTTTTACTACCAACTGCGCTAAAAACAAAACCTATTTCTTTCATTTTTTTTGAATCTAAAATATTTCTACCGTCAAAAATAAAAGCAGGTTTTTGCATATTATCATATATTTTTTTCCAATCATAGTCTTTAAACTCATCCCATTCGGTCATAATTGCTATAGCGTGTGAATCTTTGCAAGATTCATATGGGTTATCATAAACTGAAATTCCTTTTTTATTTTCATCATCAGTTCTTGAATTTAAATAATACAAATCACACAAAACTTGTTTTTCTTTTACTTGAGGATCAAAAATTGAGATATTTGCTTGTTCATTTAAAAGAAAATCAGCTACGTTAATCGCTGCAGATTCTCTTGAATCATTTGTATCTTTTTTGAAAGCCCAACCTAAAAAAGTTATTTTCTTTCCAGAAACTGTGTTGTAGAGTGTTTGAATAATGTTGTTTGCAAAACGTCTTTTTTGATGATCATTCATAATAACTACTTGCTCCCAATAATCAGCAACTTCATTCAAACCATACGATTTTGCTATATAAACCAGATTTAAAATATCTTTTTGAAAACAAGATCCTCCAAAACCAATTGAAGCTTTTAGAAATTTTGATCCTATTCTTGAGTCCATCCCAATTGCTTTTGCTACTTCGTTTACATCAGCTTCAGTTTTTTCACACAATTCAGACATTGCGTTTATAGAAGAAACTCTTTGAGCTAAAAAGGCATTTGCAGTAAGTTTTGACAGCTCAGATGACCATAAGTTTGTTGTTAGAATATTTTTACTCGGAACCCAATTTGAATAGACTTCAACTAATGCATTTATTGCTTTTTGCCCTTCTGGAGAGTTGGTTCCTCCTATTAAAACCCTGTCAGGATTTAATAAATCTTGAACTGCAGTTCCTTCTGCAAGAAATTCTGGATTGGATAAAATTTGAAATTGTACTCCATTTCCAGTATTGTCTAAAATACTTTTGATAGCTTCAGCCGTTCTTACTGGTAGAGTAGATTTTTCTACCACAATTTTATTGTCTTTTGCAACTGCAGCTATTTGTCTTGCACAAAGTTCAATATATTTTAAATCTGCCGCCATACCTTTACCTAAACCATATGTTTTAGTTGGTGTATTAACAGAAATAAAAATCATTTGAGCTTCATCAATTGCTTTTTCCACGTTGGTTGTAAAAAACAAATTTCTACCTCTAGCTTCTGCAACTAAATCACTCAAACCTGGTTCGTAAATAGGGATATTATTTACATCTTTATCATTCCAAGCAGCAATTCTATCTTCGTTTAGATCGACCACTGTTACTTTTATATGTGGACATTTTTGTGCTATAATTGCCATTGTAGGACCACCAACATATCCAGCACCGATACAACAAATAGTATTTATTTTCATAATTATCTTTGTATAATATTATAGTTTACCATCTGCTTTATTTCCTAAAATTCCTTTTACATCATATAGTATAGAATTTTCTTTTTGGATGGTACTGTAATCAATAGTAGAAAACTTATCATGAGCAACTCCTAAAACTACTGCATCATATTTTTCGATTGGTAAAGTATTCGTAGTAATCAAATTATATTCATGTTTAACTTCTGCAGGATTTGCCCAAGGATCATAAATATGAACATTGATTCCGTAATCTGTTAATGCTGCAATGACGTCTACAATTTTGGTGTTTCTAACATCTGGGCAATTTTCTTTAAAAGTAATTCCTAACATCAATAAATTTGAGCCATTAACAACAACACCTTTTTTGATCATTAATTTTACAACTTGTGAAGCAACATATTCTCCCATACTATCATTTAGTCTTCTTCCTGCAAGTATTATTTCTGGATGATATCCCATTTCTTGTGCCTTTTGTGCAAGGTAATAAGGATCAACTCCTATACAGTGACCACCAACTAAACCTGGTTTGAAAGGCAAAAAGTTCCATTTTGTACCAGCAGCTTCTAGCACATCTTGGGTATCAATTCCGAGAATATTAAAAATTTTAGATAATTCGTTTACGAAAGCAATATTGATGTCTCTTTGTGAATTTTCTATAACTTTTGCGGCTTCAGCAACTTTTATTGTAGGTGCTAAATGAGTTCCTGCAGTTATTACAGATTTATATAATTCGTTAACTTTTATTCCTATTTCTGGTGTAGAACCTGCGGTAACTTTTAGTATTTTTTCAACAGTGTGTTGTTTATCGCCCGGATTTATACGTTCTGGAGAATAGCCTGCAAAAAAATCTTGGTTAAATTTTAATCCGCTTATGCGTTCCAATACTGGTACACATTCTTCTTCTGTAACACCTGGATAAACAGTAGATTCGTAAATAACAATATCTCCTTTTTTTAATACTTTACCAACTGTTTCACTAGATTTATATAAAGGAGTTAAGTCTGGTCGATTGTTTTTATCAACTGGTGTTGGTACAGTTACGATATAATAATTACAGTCTTTAATATCGTCTAAATTTGTGGAACATAACAATCCGATAGCGTTATTTGTTGGTTTTTGCAAAAGTACAGATTCTAATAGTGATTGTTCTATCTCTAGAGTACTATCGATTCCTGAATTTAATTCATTCACTCTTGATTGATTAATATCAAATCCTACTACTGAATATTTTGTTGCAAATAATCTTGCTAACGGTAATCCAACATATCCTAAACCAATTACTGCTATTTTCATCTCTCTGTATTTTACTATTTTTATTTTTTTAAATTTTCCCAATACCATTTTACAGCTTCTTTCAAACCTTGTTGCATGGAATATTTTGGATTGTAATCTAATAATTTCTTAGCTTTATCAATACTTGCCAATGAGTGTGGAATATCTCCTGCTCTATTTGGCCCATGAATGATTGGAACATTTGCTATATTAAAATCAAATTCTGATAATGATTCTTTTAAATATTTTATCAAATCATTTAGTGTTGTTCTATCACCAAATGCTGTGTTATAAACGGTATTAATTGCTTCTTTATTTGTTGTCATTAATGCTAATTCATTCATTTGAATAACATTGTCAATATAGGTGAAATCACGAGAAAAATTTCCGTCACCATT
>JAYTVI010000138.1:0-16828 GCA_043744095.1 Flavobacterium sp. | reverse complement strand
CACCACCAGTAATCACTCCATAACCAGCTTTACTAATTTTGAAAGCTATTTTTTCTGCCAGTAAATAGTACTTGTCTTCTGGTTTTGTTCTTGCAGATCCAAAAATAGAAACGCAAGGACCAATGCGACCCATACTTTCATAACCATTTACAAATTCTGCCATAATTTTGAAAATAGCCCAAGAATCGTTGGTTCTAATTTCGTTCCATGTTTTTTGTTTTAATTTATCTTGGATTACTTTATCCTCGTCATTATCAAAATCTTCTAATCTCATTTTTTATTTTTTACTATTTTTTGTATTTGTAATCTATGTCTTAAAATATGAACGATTGAGTGCTCAATTATTGCCTCTAAATCATATGTTGTCCAGTTTGTTTTGATTATTGTGTTCATTAAAACAGCATCAGAAAAATGCCATTTGTCTTCAAATGTTGCAACATTATACTCAAACATTTTATTTAATTCTGAAATTGCATCTTCAACAGAATTGATTTTTATTTCTGTAATAATAAAATCGTTTCCAAATCTTTTTCGGATATAATTGCAATAAATATATCCTGAATTTACTATATGAAAAGTAATGTTTCTGATAGAATTGCAATTTTCATCTTTAGACTCAATTGGAGCTAAAAATGTTTCTATAGAAATCGATTCTAGAACAACTTTTAGTTCGTTTAACGCTTTTTCATATTCGTCTGTTAATGCTCCAATGGCACCAATTCTGTAATTCATTTATAAAAATTAAAATGCTAAAGTACTTATTTTCTTTTTAATTGATTTTTTTATTCTTTTCCCATTCCCATTTTAATAATGAATAACAATGAGAATCTTCATTTTTGCCATTTATAAAATAATCTTCTCGCATAATTCCTTCTTTTGAAAAACCATTTTTTAATAATAATTTTAGTGAAGGATCATTTTCAATTGCTATTAATGCTTCAATTCGATGTAAGTTTAGTTCTGTAAAGCCATATTCTAATACTTTCTCAAGTGCTTCGCTCATTAAACCTTTTTGTTTGAATGCTTCATTTTTCATAATATAGAATATTTCAGCTCTTTTATGTGTAGCATTCCAAGTATGAAAACCACAATCTCCAATAGGTAAATTTGTAGTTTTATCAATCATCAAAAATACAAAAATGGAAAGTCTATGTGTTTCAACGCCTTTTTCGTGCATTTCTTTATGGTGTTCATATCCAAAATCATCAAAACCAAAATAGTCTTTAATCTCTTCTTTAGTTTTAGTTTTGAAAATTTCGTTAATGATTGCACGCGTGATACTTTTTAGAATTAATCGTTCAGTTTGTATTTTAATTTGATTTTTCATACATTTCTTTTACTTCATTTTTTTTTGAAAACTGCATAGTACAATCTTTTTTTTCTTTTTTTGGTGCTAAAAAATTTTCACCAGTAACAATATTTTTCCCTGTACTTTGTTCTAATTCTATTCGAGCATTTTTTGCCACCGAACCACCTTTTTTACTCGCTTTTGCATTTTCAATTACTCCTTTTGCTTCTTCTTTTTCTGCAATTTGTCTTGTTGAAAGTTCTGCTAAAGCTGTGAAAATTAATTCGGCTTCACTCATATGATCTCGAAGATTTTGAGATTGTAAGCCTTTTGCTTCTTTGTGTTTTTTTACAGACAAACCTGTCCATTCTTGATGAATTATATTTGTTAAAATGGCAAAATCTTTTTTCTCTTCAATTCCTGCTTCTTTCCAATAATCGGTTAATTTGTTTCTCGTTTCTTGTCCCATCATTCGTTGCTGAATCCATTTTTCACTTCTTCCGTGTTGTTTCCAGTTTTCTCTAGCGCGGTCTATGCTTTGTGCTGGATCTTGAATTTCTTGAATTCGTTCATAACCCACTTTTGCCAACCATTGTTTAAAAGGTTCAGCTTTTGGAGAAGGTATTGATTGGATTAATCGTAAAATATCTTCTACATTTCCTACATCGGTTAAACGCATTTTTCCATCTTCTGCAACAAGTTTCAAACGGTTACAATTTGTAACCGTTTCATTTCCTTCTTTTAAAAGTCTACTTTTCAATACTTTCCAGTAATTTCTTGCTCCTTGATAATGTGGTTGATCTGTTAATATTTCAATAATATCTATTATTGAAAAGTACCAAATTTCATTTTCAGTATCAAAATGACTTCGAACTTTTTTGTCCTCAAATATTTTTATTGTACTCATATTTTTTTTATATCAACTCCTTCTTCAAAAACTGTGCAGTATAGCTTTTTTTATTTTTAATAATTTCTTCAGGTGTGCCTTTTGCTACAACTTCGCCACCAGCCTTTCCGCCTTCTGGACCAATATCTATAATATAATCGGCCAATTTTATGACATCCATATTGTGCTCAATTATTAAGATAGTATTACCTTTATCAACCAATTTATTAATGACTTCCATCAATACTCGAATATCTTCAAAATGCAGTCCTGTTGTAGGTTCGTCAAGGATATAAAAAGTATTTCCTGTATCTTTTTTTGATAATTCTCCTGCTAATTTTATACGTTGTGCTTCACCACCAGATAGGGTTGTACTTTGTTGCCCCAATGTGATATATCCCAAACCTACATCTTGAATGGTTTTTACTTTTCTATAAATCTTCGGAATCATTTCAAAAAAAGGCACCGCTTCATCAACTGTCATATTCAACACATCAGAAATTGATTTTCCTTTGAAACGAATTTCTAAAGTTTCTCTATTAAATCGTTTGCCTTGACAGGTTTCGCATTCTACATAAACATCGGGCAAGAAATTCATTTCAATGGTTCTAACACCTGCACCTTCACAGGTTTCGCATCGACCACCTTTTACATTAAAACTAAAACGACCTGCTTTATAACCTCTTATCATACTTTCTGAAGTCATCGTAAATAAGTTTCTAATTTCTGTAAAAACTTCTGTATAAGTTGCTGGATTGCTTCTTGGTGTTCTACCAATTGGGCTTTGATCGATATCAATAACTTTGTCAATATGCTCTAAGCCTTCAATTTTTTTAAAAGGTTGTGGTTTTTTTACACCATTAAAATAATAGGCATTCAAAATAGGATAAAGTGTCTCGTTTATCAAAGTAGATTTTCCGCTTCCAGAAACTCCAGTAACACAAATCATTTGCCCCAAAGGCAAATCGATAGTAACATTTTTTAAGTTATTTCCTGTTGCTCCAGTTAATTTAAGAAATTTCCCGTTGCCTTGTCGTCGTTTTTTTGGAATTTCAATTTTCATTTCTCCATTAAGATACATTGCTGTCATAGAGTGACTTGCAAGTATTTCGGTTGGTGTTCCTTTGCTAATAATTTCGCCACCATATTTTCCCGCTTTCGGACCAATATCAATAACATAATCGGCACGTTCTATCATATCTTTATCATGCTCAACTACAATGACAGAATTTCCAATATCTCGCAATTGTTCGAGAGAATGAATTAGTTTTTCGTTGTCTCGTTGATGCAAACCTATACTTGGTTCGTCCAAAATATATAAAACACCAACCAACTGTGACCCAATTTGAGTAGCCAATCTAATGCGTTGTGCTTCTCCGCCAGAAAGCGATTTTGAGCTTCGGCTTAAAGCCAAATAATTTAACCCCACATTCATCAAAAAATGCAATCTATCCTTAATTTCTTTAACAACTTCGGTAGCTATTAATTTTTGTTTATTTGATAAATGATGATGCAATTCTTGAAACCAAAGCGTAACATCAGCAATATCCATATCACATAATTCGGATATGTTTTTGTCATTTATTTTAAAATATAAAGCTTCTTTTTTGAGACGTGAACCTACACAAACTGGGCATTTTACTTCGTCCATAAATTCTTTTGCCCAACGTTTTATGGTTGAAGAACCACTTTCGTCATATTGTGATTTGATAAAATGAGAAATTCCTTCGAACTCAATTTTATACTCTTTGGTAATTCCTAAAGTTTTAGATTCAACTACAAATTTTTCTTTGCCACCATTAAGAATTATTTCCATTGCTTCTTCGGTAATGGTTTCAATAGCATCGGTTAATTTAAAATTAAATTTTTCGCCAATAATTTCTAGTTGTTTAAAAATCCAACTCGATTTATATTCGCCCAAAGGAATAAAACCACCACTTTTAATAGATAATTTTGGATTTGGAATTATTTTTTTGATGTTTATTTCGTTGATTGTACCTAAACCATTGCAATGATCACAAGCACCTTTTGGAGAATTAAACGAGTACAAATTGGGTTCAGGGTTTTGATAGGAAATTCCAGTAGTTGGACACATCAAATTACGACTAAAGAATCTCACCTCATTTGAATCTTGGTCTAATACCATCAAAACATTTTCGCCGTGATACATTGCTGTGTTAATACTTTCAGACAATCTTTTTTCATTTTCTGGAGAGTCTTCAACAAGTATTCTGTCTATTACAATTTCAATATCGTGTGTTTTGTAACGATCCAATTTCATTCCGGTGGTAATGTCTTTTACGTCTCCATTGATTCGAACTTTCAAGAAACCTTGTTTTGCAATTTGTTGAAACAATTCGCCATAATGTCCTTTTCTAGCACGAATGATAGGAGCTAAAATATTGATGCGTTTTCCTATGAAATTTTTTATAATCAATTTTTTGATTTGCTCATCAGAATAGGAGACCATTTTCTCGCCCGTGTTATAGCTGTATGCATCACCAGCACGAGCGTAAAGCAATCTTAAGAAATCATAAATTTCTGTGATAGTTCCAACTGTAGAACGAGGAGATTTGCTTGTGGTTTTTTGTTCTATGGCAATTACTGGCGAAAGTCCATCTATTTTATCAACATCAGGACGTTCTAATCCACCAAGAAATTGTCTTGCGTAGGCAGAAAATGTTTCTACATAACGTCGTTGACCTTCGGCATATATTGTATCAAAAGCCAAAGACGATTTTCCTGAACCAGAAAGTCCAGTTATGACAACTAATTTTTCTCTAGGAATTGAAAGATCAATGTTTTTGAGATTATGAACTCGAGCGCCTAAAATTTCTATGGTATTGTCTGATTCTAGCATATTTTTATAGCAAAAAGGCAAAGTTACTATTTTGAATTGTTCTTTTATCTATTGCTTTGGAAGATTTATTGGAATTTTGTTATTCAATTGTCATCGATTTTAGTTTTTCGCGATAAGCTTCTAGTGCGTTTGCTTTCGAAATAAAACCAAAATAGTTACCGTTTTTAAGAACAGGCAAAAAATTTGCTTTTGTTTTTTCGAATTTATTCATCACGTTTTCCATATTATCAAAAGGATTGACAATATCTATTGGGTCTTTCATTATTTCCTTTACTGCGGTATATTTAACTTTAAAATCGCTAAAAATGATTTCCCTAATATCGTTGAAATTGATAATTCCTAATAGTTTTTTTTCTTGATCAACCACGGCAAAAAAAACTTGGTTAGAATGTGAAATCAATTCGACTAGTTTTACTAAATTTTCATCTGGAGAAATAGTTAAAAAGTCATTTTGAATAATTTTTTCAGTCTCTAAAATAGATAAAATATTAGTGTCTTTATTATTGGTAAAAGCGTGTCCTTTTTTGGCTAAATTTTTCACATCTAATGAATGTTTTTCAAATTTTCTAGAAATGGCATAGCTTATTGATGATACAATCATTAACGGTATCATTAAGTCGTAACCACCTGTAATTTCTGCAATTAAAAATATTGCTGTTAATGGTGCATGAAACAAACCGCTCAATATTCCTGCCATTCCTACCATTGTAAAATTACTAATTGGTAAATGGGTTAAACCAATAAGATTAAATGTTTTTGAGAACAAAAAACCAGCATAGGAACCTAAAAATAGAGAAGGAGCAAAATTGCCACCATTTCCGCCACTACCAAGTGTGATTCCGGTAGCAAATGCCTTGAGAAGCATTGTTAATCCTATAAAAAGTATAAGAATCCAATTGTTATTTCTGAAATCACTAAAAAGAGTATTTTCTAATAATTTTCCTGGATCATTTTCAGATAACGTTTTGATACTTTCATAACCTTCGCCAAATAATGTTGGAAATACAAAAATAATAAAAGCTAGAATAGAAGCACCAAACAAAGCTTTTTTGTATGGTTTTAATCGAAGTCGAGCAAAAAAATGTTCTGTTTTTTGAAAATTTCTAGAATAATAAACGGCAATGAAACCTGTAAACAATCCTAATAATACATAATAAGGAATGTTGTGATAGTTAAAAGATTGTTTTTGATTAAACGACAGTAAAATAGATTCGTCTAGCGTTATTGCTGAAACTAATGCACCAGTTGCACCAGCAATCATAATAGGAGTGAAGGCAGAAATACTTACATCAACCAGCAAAACTTCTATGGCAAACAATACTCCAGCAATTGGAGCATTAAATGCAGCAGCAATTCCGGCTGCAACACCACAGCCAATCAATAAAGTTCTGTCTTTATAGCTAAGTTTGTATTTCTGTGCATAATTTGACCCAAAAGCAGCACCAGTAATCACAATTGGGCTTTCTAAACCAGCAGAACCACCCAAACCCACTGTTAATGAACTTGTGATAATTTGAGCATACATTTGCTTTTTTGGAATGATACTCGCTTTTTTGGCAACAGCAAATAATATTTGTGAAGTTCCCTTTTCGATAGTGCCACCAAGAAATTTTTTGACAACAAAAACGGTCAGTAAAATTCCTATTATTGGTAGTAAACTGTTTATAAAACTTAGTTTAAGAATTATATTTAAGGATGTCGCAAATGAAAAAACCCAATGAGCAAAAGTTTTTAAAATAATCACCGCAAATGCAGCAGAAATTCCTACTAATACACTTGATAAGAATATAAATTGTTTGTTGGTCAGTTTTGTTTGTGACCAAACAATTAGACTTTCTATTTTAAAAAGAAGATTTTTGAGCATTTTGTTTTGAGGAAAGTGCTAATTTACTATTTATTCAATACTAAGTGATATTTTTTAACGCTTCTTTTGCACTAAAAGGATATAAATTTACTTGTGAAACAAAAATTTTCACTGCATTAGGGTTTGTTTTTCCGTATTCACGCAAAGCCCAACCAATAGCTTTTTGAATAAAAAATTCTTTAGATTTAGAGTGTTTTATACATTCTAAAAATAAAAGGTCAACATTGGTTTTTTCTTTATAACCTAATTGAAAAATAATTGCAGTTCTATTTAACCACATATTATCTGAATTTGAAAAACGAGAAACTACTTTTTGGGTTTCTGATGGAAATTGAAGAAGATAAGCACCTACTATATTTTTGGCAATACTATCAACACTATCCCACCAAGAATGGGTTGTGAGTAATTTTTCAATTAAAATTATATCTTCTAACAAATAATTTTTTTTTAAGTTTTTAATCAAAATTTCTATAGCACAATAATGAAATTCTCTTTCGTCTTTTTCATAAAGTGCCAATGCAATTGTTCTAGAATTCTCTAACACTTCTTTATGATTTTCTTTCCAAATTTGATGTAAAATAAGTCTTCTTTTTTCAGCTTTTAAACCCAAAAAAAGGAACTTGTTTTTCATATATTTTTCCATTGGATGTGCCAATAATGGATTGGCATTTTCTTCGAAAGCTTGCGATAATGATTCAATAAAATTCATAAAATAAGTTTTTTAAAATCCAACAGCTTTATCATCACCACGTTTGTCTGCACCGCCTTCAAGTTTTTTATTGGGCAAAACCAATATAGCATCAACTTTGCCAATAACAGGCGCATTTTTTTCTTTAATGAGGTAGGATTTTAATTTTAGATTTTTTAAAATTTCATCTGAAATACCATTTGGTTCATAAATAATTTCGTCTGGCAACCATTGATGATGAAAACGTGGCGCATTGACAGCAGTTTGCATTCCCATTTTATATTCAAAAACATTTAGAATCGTCTGTAATACAGATGTGATAATTGTAGAACCTCCAGGCGAACCTAACACCATAAAAAGCTTTCCTTTTTTCTCCACAATTGTGGGTGTCATAGAACTCAACATTCGTTTTTGAGGAGCAATACTATTGGCTTCAGCACCAATTAATCCGTATGAATTTGGAGTTCCGGGTTTTGCACTAAAATCATCCATTTCGTTATTAAAAAAGAAACCCAATTCATCAGAATATAACTTAGAACCAAATGCACCATTGAGCGTTGTGGTAACTGAAATTGCATTTCCTTCGGTATCAATAATCGAATAATGTGTGGTTTCATTACTTTCTGAAAATGCAATTGAACCGTGAGAAACATCTGAAGATAAAGTAGCTTTTTGCCAATCGAAAGTTTTCATTCTTTGTTTTAGATAAGTAGCATTAGTTAGTTTATTTATAGGAATTTGTACAAAATCTGGATCGCCAAGAAAATAGTTTCTATCTGCATATGCTCTTCGTTCTGCTTCAGTAATTAATTGGATGTATTTTTCTGAATTGTGACCGTATTTTGAAACAGGATAAGGTTCAATCATTTTCATTATTTGTTGCAAAGTTATTCCTCCACTTGATGGTGGTGCCATCGAAATAATATTTAAATCTTTGTATTTAAAAGTTATTGGAGTTCTCCATTTTACTTCATATTTTGAGAGATCTTCCATCGAAATAACGCCACCTTTTTTCTGAATAAAAGCAACCATTTTTTGTGCAGTTTCGCCTTCATAAAATTCTGAAGGACCATTTTTCATAATCCGAGTTAATGTTGCTGCCATTGCTGGATATTTTATAGTATCACCAGTTTTAAAAGTAGCAGCAAATAAAGTTTGATTGCCACTTATTCTAACAATGTCTTTTTTATAGTTTTGAATTTGAATTTCTTGTTTTGGAGTTACGATAACTCCTTTTTTAGCTAATGCAATTAAGGGTTTAAAAATTTCTTCTATTGGAAGTTTTCCAAATTTTTGATGCACTGCAAAAATTCCTGCAATAGTTCCGGGTATTCCTATCGATATAGCACCATCTACACTAAGATTTGGAATTACATTTCCATTAGTATCCAAATACATATTTTTTGAAGCTTTTAGTGGTGCTTTTTCTCTGTAATCAAGACTTCCAATTTCACCATTTGCTTTTCTATAAACCATAAAACCGCCACCACCGATATTTCCAGCATAGGGATAAGAAACTGCCAATGCCAATTCGGTAGCAACCATTGCATCAAAGGCATTTCCTCCTTTTTTCAAAATTGATACTCCAATTTCTGATGCTTCTTCGCGAGCAGAAACAACCATTGCTTTAGAAGTCGTTAAACCTGTTTGAGCTTCATTTTGAAAAACAAAAAGTAAAATAAAGATTGTTGTAAGTATCCCTTTAATCATAATTCTGATAATTTTTGATTAGAAAATTGAATTAATTCGTCAAAAAATAGAGTAAATTCATTTTCAATTTCTGTGTAAAACATTTGAAGCTCTACAATTGCTTCTTGCATATTTGCTCTATGTTTGGTTCTATAATCCATTTGAAACAATATCATTTCGATACCTGCAATAGTTTTGTAAGATACTAACCAATTGCGATCTAACATATAAGGCAAAAGGTTTTTTGTTTTTTCTGTTAGAATTTCATAATTATCGGTAAGACTTTTATAGAAATTAGAGGCATAATCTTCTAAATCTTCATTTGAATATTTAGCCCAATTCTTTGCCAAAAAATGATCATATAAAATATCCATAATTACACCAGAATAATGTCCATATTTTTCGTGTAAACGATGTTTACTTTTGCGATAGATTGAGTGAGAGTCAGTAAAAGTATCTATTTGTCGATGCAACAAAATCCCTTTTATTACTTCTTTTGGAAAAACAAGATAATCATTTCCACGAATACCATCAGCCATAAAATTTCCAATTTTTATGAGGTCATTGTTACCAGAAAGATAAATGTGGGCTAAAAAGTTCATTCTGCTAATTTAGAAATTTAAAATGATGAATAAAAAATTTTAAATGAATTTAAAAGTGCAATTATTATCTTTGTGAACAATATTAATATTTACAATTTAATAAATAATATAATTTTCAAATGACTTTAATAAAATCAATATCAGGAATTCGAGGAACAATAGGCGGAAAAGTAGGTGATAATCTAACTCCAGTAGATGCTGTAAAATTTGCTTCAGCCTACGGAACTTGGTTAAAAAACTATTCTAAAAAAGAAAAACTTACTGTTGTTGTTGGTCGTGATGCTAGAATTTCTGGACCAATGATTCATAATTTGGTAGTCAATACTTTGGTAGGTTTAGGAATTAATGTGATTGATTTAGGTTTATCAACTACACCAACAGTTGAAGTTGCTGTGCCTTTGGAAAAAGCTAATGGAGGAATTATTTTGACAGCATCTCACAATCCGAAACAATGGAATGCTTTAAAATTATTGAATGAAAAAGGAGAATTTTTAAGCGGAGCAAATGGAGAGAAAATTCTTGAAATTGCAGAATCAGAAGCTTTTGATTTTTCTGATGTTGATAATTTAGGTGAAATTACAATCAATGATGCTTACATGGATATTCATATAGATGAAGTTTTAAATTTGCCATTGGTCGATATTGAAGCAGTAAAAGCGGCTAAATTTAAAGTCGTTGTTGATGGTGTAAATTCATCAGGCGGAATTATTATTCCAAAATTATTAGAATTAATGGGTGTTGAAGTTGTTAAATTATATTGTGAACCAAACGGACATTTTCCTCATAATCCGGAACCTTTAAAAGAGCATTTGACTGATATTTCAGAATTGGTGATTAAAGAAAAAGCACATTTAGGAGTTGTAGTAGATCCAGATGTAGATCGTTTGGCTTTTATTTGTGAAGATGGCGAAATGTTTGGTGAAGAATATACTTTGGTTGCTTGTGCTGATTTTGTTTTAGGAAAAACTCCCGGAAATACAGTTTCAAATATGTCTTCTTCAAGAGCATTGCGAGATGTAACGGTTGCTCATAAAGGAAATTATGAAGCAAGTGCTGTAGGTGAGGTAAATGTAGTTGAATTAATGAAAAAAAATAATGCCATTATTGGTGGTGAAGGAAACGGCGGTATTATTTATCCTGTGTTGCATTATGGTCGTGATAGTTTGGTTGGAGTTGCTTTGTTTTTAACTCATTTGGCATACAAAAAAACATCAGTTTCTGCATTGAGAGCTTCTTATCCTGAATATTATATGAGCAAAAACAAAATAGAGTTGACACCACAAATAGATGTTGATGCTATTCTTGTTACAATGACCGAAAAATACAAAAACGAAAATATTACAACTATTGATGGTGTGAAAATTGATTTTGCTGAGAATTGGGTACATTTAAGAAAATCAAATACAGAACCAATTATCAGAATTTATACAGAAGCTGCTACACAAAAAAAAGCGGATGATTTGGCCTTGCGAATTATGAATGAAATGAAAGTTATAGCAGGCATTTAATATTCAATTATAAAAGAAGTAATACCTTTACAATCAAATAAATCCAATAATGATGACTTCAACTGAAAACCGTATTCTTTCAATAGAATTAGAAAAATACTTTCAAGAGTTTCGTAAAAATATTATTGGTATCAACCAAGAATTTATTTCTCCAATTGGAAAAATGAAAATTATTTATACCGATTGGACAGCTAGCGGACGATTGTATCGCCCAATCGAGGAAAAAATAATCAATGAATTTGGTCCGTTTGTTGCCAATACCCATACCGAAACTACAGTTTCTGGTACAGCTATGACAATGGCATACCACAAAGCACGACATATAATAAAAAAACATATTAACGCAAACGAAAATGATGTTTTGATTACTGATGGTACAGGAATGACAGGAGTTGTCAATAAATTTCAGCGTATTTTAGGATTGAAAATTCCTGAGAATATGAAAGTGCATACTACAATTCCCGAAGTCAACAAACCTATTGTTTTTATTTCGCATATGGAACATCATTCTAATCAAACCTCTTGGTTAGAAACCATTGCAGATGTTGTAGTAGTTCCAGCTTGTGATAAAGGATTGTTTTGTATTGATAATTTAAACATCTTATTAGAAAAATATAAAGACAGATCTTTAAAAATTGCTTCAATTACTTCGTGTTCAAATGTTACAGGAATAAAAACGCCATATTATGAAGTTGCAAAAATAATGCACCAACATAACGGATTGTGTTTTGTAGATTTTGCTTGTTCTGGACCTTATGTAAAAATAGATATGCATCCAGAAGATTCAGAAAGTTATTTGGATGCTATTTTCTTCTCACCTCATAAATTTTTGGGCGGACCGGGAACTTCAGGTGTGTTGGTTTTTAATAACAAGCTCTACAAAAATATGATCCCAGATAATCCTGGTGGTGGTACAGTTTCTTGGACCAATCCTTGGGGTGTACATAAATATGTTGATAATATTGAAGATAGAGAAGATGGTGGAACTCCTGGTTTTTTGCAAGTTATAAAAACGGCATTGGCAATTCAGTTAAAAGAGCAAATGGGAATCGAAAATATTCTAAACAGAGAACACGAAATTGTAACATATATTTTTAATGAATTGGGTAACGTTTCTAACATTAAAATTCTTGCTGCTCAACATCAAAATAGGTTAGGAGTGATTTCGTTTTATATTGATGATTTGCATTTTAATTTAGGTGTAAAAATTCTTAATGATCGATTCGGAATTCAAACACGCGGCGGATGCAGTTGTGCTGGTACTTACGGACATTTTTTATTAAATGTAAATGAAGAAACTTCACACAATTTAGTTTGTCAAATAGATTCTGGTGATTTAATTCAGAAACCAGGTTGGATTAGAATGTCAATACATCCAACAACAACTAATGCAGAAATAGAATTTGTTTGTAAAAGCATCAAAGACTTAGCAATAAACCATAATGAATGGGCAAAAGAATATCAATATAACAAAAATTCAAACGAATTTGTTCATATAAACGCTTTGCCATTAGAAAAAGTAATGGTAGAAAATTGGTTTAAAGTATAGCTTATCTTCTGTGTTTCCAGCGTTTATGTGTCCATAAATAATACTCTGGTTGTTCATGAATTTGTTGCTCAACAAGTTTTAAGAAACGATCAGTGATTTCATAATTTGGAACTTCTTTAACGTTATCCGAAAGAATTTCAAAACTAGCTTCATAATAACCCCTTTTTATTTTTCTGGTTCTTAAAAAAATAACATTCATATCATATTTTTTGGCAAGCATCTCTGCTCCAGTATGAACAGGAACTTCAATCCCCATAAATTTTTGCCAATGAAAAACAGTTGAAATTTTAGGAGATTGATCGCTAGCAAAACCATAAATACATAAAATTTTGTTTTTATAATTTTGACTAATCGTTGGGATAGTTTCTTTGGTAGTGATAAGATATGCTTTAAAACGCGAGCGAATAGTTATGACTAATTTGTCAAAATACGGATTGGCTATTTTTTTATAAATTCCGTAACCTTTATAACTGATATGATTGTTCATAGAAACTGCCCATTCATAACTGGCATAATGTGCACACATTAAAGCAATACTTTTTCCTTTTTTTTCAAATTCATTGTAAACTTCAATGTTTGTAAAACGATATCGATTATTAATTTCTTTTTCAGAAATTGTCATGGTTTTTATCATCTCTAGAAACATATCACACATATGAGAAAAGAATTTTTTTTCGATATGTAATCTCTCTTTTTCAGTAAGATGAGGCAATGCAATTGACAAATTTTCGCGAACAGTTTTTTTTCGATAGCCAATAATATAGTAGACAATTAAATAAATAAAATCAGAAAAAAGGTATAATATTCGAAAAGGAAGTTTCGAAATTAACCACAATAAAGGATAAAAAATTAGATAAAGTAAAAATTGCATTCGCAAATGTTTTTTGCAAATATACAGTTAAAACAATATTTTAAAGTTATAGATTAACAAAAGCTAAAGAACAATTGTTATTTTTACCACAATAAATTTGAAAATATGAACACAATACTTATAATTATTATTGTTTTAAATATATTAATGAGTTTCAAAGGCTTCAATGATTTGGCTTTTTTTAGGCAATACGAATTTCATATTGGTAGTATTAGAGCAGGTGAACAAATTAGAATGTTTTCATCGGCATTTTTACACGCAGATTTAGGGCATTTATTTTTTAATATGTTTACTTTATATATGTTTGCACCAGTTGTTATTGAATATTTTAGTGGATATTCGTTCTTAATAATTTATGTTGGTAGCTTAATTTTCGGAAGTTTATTAACCTTGTTATTTCACAAAGACGATTATAATTATAGAGCAATTGGAGCTTCTGGTGCAGTTACTGGAGTTTTATATTCGGCGATATTGCTGCAACCCGATATGAGTTTGTATTTGTTTTTTATACCAATTCCAATACCAGCTTATCTTTTCGGAATTGGATATTTGTTGTATTCAATATACGGAATGAAAGCCAAAAACGATAATATTGGTCATACAGCCCATTTTGGTGGTGCTATAGGTGGTTATATTATAACAATTATGAAAGATCCTGATATGTTAACCAATAATACTTTGATGGTTGTACTTTTGGCAATACCAATTATTATACTTTTTGTAATGGCAAAAATGAACAAATTATAATTGGCATATGTTTTGAATATAAATTATAAAACAAATAAAATTCTATAAAAAATGAAAAAAGCAGTAGTAATTCTAATCACAATGTTGGCAACTATGACACAAGCTCAAACCACAGAACTAAGACCAATTCCTTTAATAAATGTATCAGGAGAAGGAAAAATAAAAGTAACTCCAGATCAAGCTTCAATCTCAATATCGGTTGAAAGTAAAGGAACAAAAGCAGAAGATGTAAAAAAAGAAAATGATGCTAAAATAGATGCTGTTTTGAAATTTATAAAAAAGATGAACATCGCAAAAGAAGATTTTCAAACACAGCGTGTAGCTTTATACCCTAATTATGACTACGAGAAAAAGAAACATAATTATATAGCAAATCAAACAATTGTAATTCTTTTAAAAGATTTAACAAAGTATGATGCTTTAATGGATGGTTTGGTAGAAACAGGAATAAATAGAATTGATAACGTTGAATTCAAATCTTCAAAAATGGTTTCATTACAATCAGATGCCAGAAAATTAGCTATAAAAGATGCCAAAGCCAAAGCAGAAGATTTTGTATCTATATTAGGTCAAAAAGTTGGTAAAGCAATGACAATTTCAGACAATTCACAAGGTTATAATCCACAACCCATTATGTATGCTATGAAAACTATGGCAATGGCAGATGGCGGTTCAGAACCAAGAGAAACATTAGCAACTGGTGAAATTGATATCATTGTAAATGTGAGTGTTAGCTTTGTTTTAGAATAATAAAAATTGATATTTTTAAAATATAGCTCTGCGAAATCAGGGCTTTTTTTATGAAATTGATAAAATAAAACTAACATTATTCATAAATAATGTTGTATAACGAGTATTCAGGTTTTGTAACGATGAAAAGAAATAGTACTACTTAATTTTTTTAATTTTGTAGTTGTATTCATTGATAATAATTATTAAATGAATTAATCCCGAATAAAATTAGTATGAAAAGAAACCTACTTTTTACAACAATTTTTTTAGTATTGTTTGCAGAAAATACTTTTTCACAGGAGTATCATCCTTTTCTTAATAATTCATCTTGGATTTTATCAGATTGGGTTTCTTGTTGTAGACCATCA
Organism: Flavobacterium sp.; assembly: GCA_043744095.1. Lineage (GTDB taxonomy): Bacteria > Bacteroidota > Bacteroidia > Flavobacteriales > Flavobacteriaceae > Flavobacterium. The sequence continues at coordinate 1,176 of JAYTVI010000138.1, read as the reverse complement.
GAAACTAAAAATATTGATGAAGGAATTGATGAAGAAATTGAAGGTAATGTTTATAAAAAATTTATTGATCCATTTTCATTCAATAATCCAATTGTATATTTAAGAGAAGATATAGAGGAAAGAAAAGTATATAAACTTGTAAACGAAGAAGATGTTTTGTTATATGATTTTAATCTAGAAAATTCAGATACAATTTCACAATACGGATATACATTTGTAGCAACTGTAGATTATATCATTCTGAATGAACAAGCTAGAAAAAGAATCATTTTGCATAGTGTTGAGCTTTATTACAATCATGTTTTAACTCAAACTTGGATCGAAGGTGTTGGAACAGACACGCATCCATTTTATCCAGACTTCAATATGTATAATGTAGCTTCTACTAGTGGTGGTTATAAAGTTTATACAAAATGTAGTTTTCAAAATGGAGAACATTTTTATGGAGATATAAATTGTTTATCGCTTTTAAATACAAATACACTAGAAACAGTAAACCAAAATATTACCTTTTATCCAAATCCATTCACTACAACATTATCTATTTCTTCTGACGAAAACATGAACAATGCTTCAATAAAAGTGTATAATTCAGTTGGTCAATTGGTAAGAGAGAAAACGAACTTAAAAGGACAAAAAATTACAATTGAAAGAGAAAATCTTCAATCTGGATTGTATCTTATTCAATTATTTGAAAATAATAAATTGTTAAAAACTAGTAAAGTTTTAATTGAAGATTAAGAAATTTATTAATTTGTAAGTATAAAAAAGTCCTGAATTTTCAGGACTTTTTTTGTGGGGAGAGCAGGATTCGAACCTGCGAAGTTCACACAGCAGATTTACAGTCTGCCCTCGTTGGCCGCTTGAGTATCTCCCCAAACCGGTTGCAAATATAAAAACAGTTTTGGGTATTGCAAATTAATATACCATATAAATTTAGATTAATTCTTAATACTTTGAAATTGAAATCAATAAAAAAATCTCCACAAGGGAGATTTTTTATTTTACTTAATTTTTAGAAAATTATTGAGCCAAGAGTTCGTTTAATTTGGTTTTTAATTCCTCACCTCTCAAATTTTTTCCAACAATTTTCCCGTTAGAATCTAACAGAAATGTAGTAGGAATTTGTTCTATTCCATATTGTTTTGCAATTGGATCTGACCATTCTTTTAGATT
>JAYTVI010000137.1:0-4624 GCA_043744095.1 Flavobacterium sp. | reverse complement strand
TGCTGCAAATAATAATGTTGGTGCAATTGACTCGAATGGTGGTGTGTATAATGCTCATTTGTATATGAATAATGCTCGTGCTCAAAATCCGTATACTTTCTATCCTGATGCCAATGGCAATTTTATCATAAAAAATATTAATGCAGAAAACAATGAAGTAGAAGCTGATTATGCTTGGATATTTTTTACCCTTTCTGCTCCATCATATTACGGGAAAAATGATGTTTATGTAAACGGAATGTTCAATAATTTTGCTATTTCTCCTGAAACCAAAATGGATTATAATAAAGAAAAAGGTGTTTATGAAAAAGCATTAATGATAAAACAAGGATTTACTAATTTTCAATATGTTATTGCAGATAAAACTAGCAAAATTGACAATGCAAATGCTGTTGACGGTAATTTTTACCAAACAGAAAGTAATTATTTTGCCTTGGTATATTATAGAGAAAACAATCAGCGATTTGATAGAGTAATTGGAAAAGGAACTGCAAGTTCTGTGGATATTATTAATTAAATTTAACTTAAAATAAACACTTAGATTTTAAAATTTAGTAACTTTGACGTATAAATACCGAGTAGTATTATGGTTTCCCAAATTACAAGAGGCATAAAAATATCTGTTTTGACGGTTTTTGAAGGTACTTACTTCAAAAACCATAAACTTCATTTTGCCTTTAGTTACGAAATTTCAATAGAAAATCACAGCAAAGATTCTGTTCAGCTTATTTCTCGTCATTGGGAAATTTTCGATTCTTTAAACGAAATAGAAACCGTTGATGGCGAAGGTGTTATTGGCAAAAAACCAGTTTTAAAACCCGGAGAAGTTCATACTTATAATTCTGGTTGTTTATTATCTTCTCCTTTTGGCGCAATGAGAGGCTATTTTAATATGGTTAATTTTACTACTACCAAAAATTTTAAAGTAATTGTGCCCTCTTTTAGATTGAGTGCTCCTTTTGCTTTGAATTAAACACATTAAAATACTATTTAATTCCTCAAAAAGTAGTATGTTTTTACATATATTAGCCTAATAAATATTTATTACTACGATATGAAATTCTCATTTTTACTGTTTTTTTGTTTTATTATTTCATCTGCTCAAACTAAAAAAATCGATTTCTTCGGAACAGAATTTTTAGTAAACAATGCCTGCATCGTCAAGGAAACTAGTATAAAATACAACAAAAACGCTTTGTTGTGGCTAGACGCACCGCCATCAATGTTTAGAGGTTTGCTTTTATCGACTATCAAAAAAAAACTCACAGGAAAAAAAATGCAAGAATTAAGTACAAACCCAATAAAAACTATTTTACTTAAACAAAATTGGGAAGGAAAATTTTCGCAATTCAAAAAAGAAGATAACGATTCTATAACAAACTTTATTCAACTTTATGGAAATTATAAAGAAGAGGAAAGATTGTTGATTATGGTTTATAAAACTGCAAAAATCGAACCTTTTAGAATTCCTGCTTATTTTGATTTTTTAATCAAATAATAATCGATTGCAAATTATAAAAACACAATTTTTTAAAAATAACCTTTGTACTTTTGCATCAAATTATTTAATTCATAAAGTTTGAATTATTAAATTGTCACATTCATTAATTTTCAAAAAATAAAAATATGCTAAAAGGTTTTTTTCATACTCCAAAAGCAGTTAACGAACCTGTAAAATCGTATGCGCCAAATTCTCCCGAAAAAGTAGCTGTACTTGCAGCATACAAAAAAATGTGGAATGAAACAATTGATGTACCATTATACATAGGTTCAGAAGAAATTCGAACAGGAAATACTCGCAATATGACTGCACCGCATGACCATAAACATATTGTGGGTTCGTACCATCTTGCCGAAAAAATACATGTAGAAAAAGCTATCGCAAATGCTTTAGAAAGCAAAGCAAAATGGGCAAATATGGCTTGGGAACAACGTGCTGCAATTTTCTTAAAAGCTGCTGAACTTATTGCTGAACCATATCGTGCTAAAATAAATGCAGCAACTATGATTGCTCAATCTAAAACAATTTTTCAAGCAGAAATTGATGCATCGTGCGAATTAATTGATTTTTTGAGATATAATGTACAGTTTATGACTCAAATTTACAATGATCAACCCGCCTCAAATTCTGACGTTTGGAATCGTCTAGAATACAGACCTTTAGAAGGTTTTGTATATGCAATTACTCCATTTAACTTTACTGCAATTGCAGCCAATCTTCCTGCTAGCGCTGCAATGATGGGCAATGTTGTTGTTTGGAAACCAAGTGATAGTCAAATTTTTTCTGCAAAAATAATTATTGATATTTTTAAAGAAGCAGGTTTACCTGATGGTGTAATAAATGTTGTAATGGGAGATGCACAAATGATAAGTGATACTGTTTTTGCAAGTCGTGATTTTGCAGGAGTTCATTTTACTGGATCTACACACGTTTTTAAAGATATTTGGCAAAAAATAGGAACCAATATTCATCACTATAAAACCTATCCTAGAATTGTAGGTGAAACTGGTGGAAAAGATTTTATTATTGCACACCCAAGTGCAAATGTTAAACAAGTAGTTACCGGAATTGTTCGTGGTGCATTTGAATTTCAAGGTCAAAAATGTTCTGCAGCTTCAAGAGCTTATATACCTAAAAGTTTGTGGAATGACGTAAAATCGCAATTGATTACTGATGTAAAATCTATGAAAATAGGTTCTCCAGAAGACTTCGGAAATTTTATTACAGCCGTAATTCATGAAGGATCGTTTGATAAATTGGCGAGTTTTATTGATCAAGCCAAAAAAGATGCAGATTCAGAAATTCTTGTCGGAGGAAATTATGATAAATCTAAAGGATATTTTATAGAACCTACAGTAATTGTTACAACAAATCCGAAATATACCACAATGGAAACCGAACTTTTTGGACCAGTAATAACTATTTATGTTTATGATGATGCAAACTGGTCTGAAACATTACAATTAGTAGATCAAACCTCAGAATATGCCTTGACTGGTGCTGTATTTAGCAAAGATCGTTATGCAATTGAAGAAGCAACTATTGCTTTACAAAACGCTGCAGGAAATTTTTATGTAAACGACAAACCAACAGGCGCAGTTGTAGGAATGCAACCTTTTGGAGGAGCAAGAGCTTCAGGTACAAACGACAAAGCTGGTTCTGCATTAAATTTATTGCGTTGGGCTTCACCTAGAACTATTAAGGAGACATTTGTAACTCCAGAAGATTATCGATATCCTTTTTTGGGAGAATAATATAAATTTACATAAGCTCAATTTCTAAAATTGGGTTTTTTTTATTGTATAAAATTTGAATAAATAGTTTATATTTGACTAAATTTTAAATAATTGAATTATGAAAACAAAATTACGTATCACTCTATTATTCTTATCTCTTGCAAGTTTTGCGCAAACACCAATAAATTCTTTTTATAGTAATAACGATGCCTTTTTTGATGTATTAACTTCTGCAAATCCTATTGATCAATCTGCTTCTGGTGCTAATTTAGTCTGGAATTTTACAGGACTTACCCAAATTGGCGTTTCACTATACACTAATACTACTCCAACAGCTTCCGAAGTCACAACTTTTCCGAATACAAATGTTGTAATAGAATCTAATAATAGTGTAACTACTTCTCAAATATTTACTAAAAATGTTGCGAGTGTAGTTTCTATTACTGGTTTATTGAGTACCGGATTAGAATTGAATTTTATTACTAACAATGCTACTCTAGGTGCTTTTCCTATGAGTTATGGTTTTACCAATACAGACAATGTAGCAGGAACTTATAATTATACTACTTATTCCGGAACTTTTACAGGAACAATAGTAACATCCGTTGATGCTTATGGTACTTTGAATGATAATGTTAGTGTTTTTACAAATGCCAATGCTACACGTTTGAAAACAGTGATTACGCTCTCTTTAAATTATGGTTTTCTTACCAATGTAGGAACAATTACTCAAACTACTTATAGTTATTATTCTGATAATCTTTTTATAAACGCACCACTTTTTAGAACAGCAACAACCTCAGCTGTTGTAGCTTTGGCAGGAATTGATCAAACTGATACAACAATAGAAAGTTTAGGTGGTTTTTTGTTAAAAACAGACTCTTTTGCAACAACTCCTTCGATTCAAATTGCTCCAAATCCTATAATAGATGTTTTGACTATACAAGCAGATAACAATCAAAAAATCCTTTCAGTTTCCCTTTCGGATTTAAACGGAAGAATAGTTTTAAAGTCCATTGAAGGCAATACTATAAATGTTAGTAGCTTACAAAAAGGAATTTATCTTGCAACAATTACAACAGATAAAGGAACTTACAGTAAAAAAATAATAAAAAATTAATTTACTTTAATTTATAAAATACAAAACCCCTTAAATTTAGTGGGTTATGTATTTTAATATCATTATACTTTAAACTTCAAAGGCAGATGCACTACTTTTTTTGTTTCGAAGAATTCATTTTCAAAAAAATCAGAAATAGAATATTCTGTCGCTTTTGGAAATGTTGCTAATTCTTCTGTCAAATCGCCACCTTTAAGATAAAGTATTCCGTTTTTGAGTTCGTGTTTGTTTTTCTTTTTGATTTTATCTTTTATCCAAGAGACAAAA
>JAYTVI010000136.1:0-4625 GCA_043744095.1 Flavobacterium sp. | reverse complement strand
AAATAAATCGTAACGATGCTATGCTTGATTTTTCTTTTTTGAATAAAGAAAAAAATCTTCATTTTCTTTACAGTAAATTCTAACTTTAAATGGTTTAAGTTATTATAAACCCCTATAAACTTATCAACGAAAACGTTTGAATTTCAACTAAATTATTAAACTATCAATTATAGTGTTTATTTAGTGGTTATTCTTTACTAATTTTACATATTAATTGTAAAAAATGTCAAAAACCATAAAAAAAATAGGAGTGCTTACTTCTGGTGGAGATTCTCCAGGAATGAATGCCGCCATTCGATCTGTTGTAAGAACTTGTGCCTATCATACTATAGAATGTATCGGAATTTATCGTGGTTACCAAGGAATGATTGAAGGCGACTTCAAAGATATGGGACCAAGAAGCGTAAATAATATTGTAAATAAAGGAGGTACAATTCTAAAATCTGCTCGTTCAAAAGAATTTATGACTGTTGAAGGTCGTAAAAAAGCCCACGAACATTTAGTAAAAGCTGGAGTTGATGCACTTGTTGTTATTGGAGGTGATGGTAGTTTTACTGGTGCCGAAGTTTTTAATAACGAATTTGATTTTCCTGTAATGGGAATTCCAGGAACAATTGATAATGATATTTACGGTACAAGTCATACTCTAGGGTATGATACAGCTTTAAATACAGTTGTTGAAGTAATCGACAAAATTAGAGATACTGCCAGTTCTCACAACCGATTGTTTTTTGTAGAAGTTATGGGTCGTGATGCAGGTCATATTGCATTAAACGCTGGTATTGGTGCTGGTGCAGAAGAAATTCTTATCCCTGAAGAAGATTTAGGACTTGAACGCCTTTTAGATTCTTTAAAGAAAAGTAAAGCATCTGGAAAATCATCAAGCATTGTAGTCATTGCTGAAGGGGATAAAATTGGTAAAAATGTTTTTGAACTAAAAGATTACGTCGAAGAAAACCTTCCTGAATATGATGTTCGTGTTTCTGTTCTAGGACATATGCAACGTGGTGGAGCACCATCTTGCTATGACCGAGTTCTTGCAAGTCGATTTGGTGTAAAAGCAGTAGAATCATTATTAGAAGGAAAATCAAATTATATGGTAGGAATTCTAAACGATAAAATGGCACTAACACCACTAGAACAAGCCATCAAAGGTCACACAGAAATAGATAGAGAGTTACTCAGAGTGTCAGATATAATGTCTACATAATAAAAATATACTATAAATATAAATAATCATTATAACCGGCATAAGCATATTGCTCTTTGCCTAAAGCTTTAAAATATGTCAAAAGTAAAATTAGGAATAAACGGATTTGGAAGAATAGGTAGAATCGTTTTCAGAGAAACATTCAACAGAAACAATATAGAAGTTGTAGCAATAAACGATTTATTAGACGTAGATCATTTAGCCTATTTATTAAAATACGATTCAGTTCACGGTCGTTTCAACGGGAAAGTTGAAGTAAAAGACGGACAATTATATGTTAACGATAAATTCATTAGAGTAACTGCAGAAAGAGACCCTAAATTAATAAAATGGGACGATAAAGATGTAGATGTAGATGTTGTGGCAGAATGCACAGGTTTCTTTACAACAATAGAAACGGCAAGCGCTCATATTACTGGTGGAGCAAAAAAAGTAATAATTTCTGCACCATCTGCCGATGCACCAATGTTTGTAATGGGTGTAAATCATACCAAAGCAACCTCAGCAGATACAGTAGTTTCAAATGCTTCTTGCACCACAAATTGTTTAGCACCATTAGCAAAAGTAATTAACGATAATTTCGGAATTGTAGAAGGATTGATGACTACAGTTCACGCTTCAACTTCAACACAAATGGTTGCTGATGGACCATCTAGAAAAGATTGGCGTGGTGGTCGTGCTGCTTCGGTAAACATTATTCCATCATCAACAGGTGCTGCAAAAGCAGTCGGAAAAGTTATCCCAGAATTGAACGGAAAATTAACAGGAATGTCATTTCGTGTACCAACAATAGATGTTTCTGTAGTTGATCTAACTGTAAAAGTAGCCAAAGAAACTTCATACGAAGAAATAATGGCTGTTCTCAAAAAAGCTTCAGAAAACGAAATGAAAGGAATTTTAGGATACACAGAAGACGATGTAGTTTCGCAAGACTTTATATCTGATTCAAGAACTTCAATTGTTGATGCAAAAGCAGGAATAGGTCTAAATTCTACTTTCTTCAAAATAGTATCATGGTATGATAACGAATACGGATATTCAAGCAAACTAATCGATTTAGCAGTACATATTGCTGGATTATAATAATTGTAACTTAAAATCCCGAAAGTCATTTTATTTTCGGGATTTTTATTTACTTTTATCCGTATAAATTTTAAGGAGCTATTTCCAGCTATTCGCTCTATCTTTCTTGTCTTGAACTTGTTTTAAAGATCTTGAAACAAGTTCAAGACAAGAAAGGATGCCGCTACTATCTGGGCTAAAAACCAAACCAAAACTATTTGGCTTTTTCGAGAAATCTAAAAATCCTAAATCTAAAAATCAGAATAAAAAATGAAATTACTTGTAGATAGCGGTTCAACAAAAGCCGATTGGATTTCAATAGACGATAAAGGTAAAGTATTATTTACTACACAATCATTAGGTTTAAATCCCGAAGTACTCAACAAAGAAGAAATTATTTCACGTTTAGATGACAAATTCGATATTTCGCACAACAAAGATGTCGTTTCGCATTTGTATTTTTATGGCGCAGGTTGTGGCACCGATAGAATGAAAGATTTTCTAGCCGAAGTATTTAGAAATTATTTTACAAAAGCAAACGTATCTGTTCAAGAAGATACCTATGCAGCAGTATATGCAACAACTCCCAAAAACGAAAAAGCAATAGTTTGCATCTTAGGCACAGGATCTAATTGCAGCTATTTTGATGGTGTAGTTTTGCACCAAAAAGTGCAATCACTAGGCTATATTGCAATGGATGATTGTTCTGGAAATCGTTTTGGCAGACAACTTTTAAGAGGATATTATTTCAATAAAATGCCAAAAGATTTAGCCAAAGAATTTGAAGAAGAATACAATGTAGATCCAGATTACATAAAACACAATCTTTATAAAGAACCCAACCCAAATGCTTATTTGGCAACTTTTGCAAAATTTTTAATAAAGCATAAAGATACCGATTTTTGCAAAAAGTACATAAATGAAGAGTTAGATGATTTTATAGATAATTATATCAAACAATATGATAATTATAAAAATGTTCCAGTACATTTTATAGGTTCTATAGCATTTTATCTCAAAGATGAATTAGATGAAAAACTAAAAAAACATGGTATAAAAATAGGTAATGTATTACGCCGACCAATAGATGGTTTGATACAATATCACTCTATTAACAAATAATATATTTAACCTGATAATTTTGTCAGGTTTTTTTTTAATCAAAAATAAACAAATATGGAAATTGCAATTATTGCGCACGACAGAATGAAAGCAGATATGGTTCAGTTTTTAAACAAAAACAAGCAATTACTTCTTGCCGAAAATATCAAACTCATCGCAACAGGAACAACTGGTGGTCAAGCAGAAAACGCAGGATTTAAAGTAAAAAAAATGCTTTCTGGACCAATGGGTGGCGATGCTCAAATTGCTGCTCGTGTTGCCGAAGGAAAAACAAAAATGGTACTTTTTTTTAAAGACCCTAATTCAAGTCATCCACACGAAGTAGATATAAATATGTTAATAAGAGTTTGTGATGTTCACAATATTCCTTTAGCAACCAATAAGGCAACAGCACAATTATTGCTAAATGCTATTGCATAGCAATCATAGAGATTTCGATATTTACTCCTTTTGGTAAACTGGCAACCTGAACGGTTTCTCGAGCTGGTGCATTTTGTTCATCAAAATAACTTGCATACACATTATTTATTCTAGAAAAATCATTCATATTCATAATAAATATAGAAGTTTTTACTACATTTTCAAAAGTCATTTCGGCTGCTTCTAAAACAGCTTTCATATTCTCCATAACTTGTTTAGTCTCTGTCTCAATATTATCAAGAACCAACTCCATAGTATCAGGATTCAAAGCAATTTGTCCAGAAGTATATAACGTATTTCCTGATAATACAGCTTGATTATAAGGTCCGATTGGTGCAGGTGCTTTGTCTGTGAATATTATTTTTCTTCTCATTTTTCTATTTGAACAAGTATTATTTATTTTTAATAAAGACGAAGTTAGCAAAAATAACTTATGTTAGATTTAAAAAAAATAAAAATCTATATTATTTTTCTTTATTAAAAATTGATAAAAAAAAATGGATTATGGATGTATTGCAGTTTTTTTTTTAACGTAATTAAGGGAAGGCGGATTCAAGTATCTATCGCAACACTTTTAGTTTTTAATAGTTAATTAAAAGTACATTTTTTTTTAAAATTTTAGGTCAAATTTCAGAAGGCGGTTTCAAGTTTCTAGCGCAATTTTTCGGTTAATAAATTTACCGTTTTATTTCCCGTATTTTTGCACCAAATTTTCGAATGATTTGGTTTAAAATTCGAGAATAAAACTACGTTATTTTTTTGAATAATGGTCATTTTTTAAATAAAGTTTTTGGTTTTGTATAATCTGCTA
>JAYTVI010000135.1:0-4635 GCA_043744095.1 Flavobacterium sp. | reverse complement strand
TGATGCTTAATAATTGTTTTCCGTAGAATTGAGATAAATCAAAAATAAAATTATCATTTGATAATGATAACGAAGATGAATATATATTCAACCAACCCATTATCACTAATGTGATATAGATAATAACGCTTATCCAGTCTAGATTGTTTGTAATACTTTGGTTTTTCATCGTGTGATTTAATTTTCTTGAATACTATCAGCTTCAACTTTCTTTTCTAAAATTATTTCAGTTGGTTTTTTTAGCAATAAAGTATCAGTTTCTTTTTTGCCAGTATATTTTGCATACTCACCTTTTAAACTACCTTGAAGCATTTTCTTTTCGAGATCTGTACGAGTAATTTTCTTTTTTATATATTTTTCAATCATTAAACTAGTAATTGGTCCAGCCCAACGTGCACCCCAATAACCATTTTCTACAAGAACTGCAATTGCAATTTTTGGATTTACTCTTGGTGCAAAGGCAACAAAAATTGAGTGATCCTGAAGCTTTACTCTTTTGCCATTAATTTTAGCAAAATTTTCAGCTGTACCTGTTTTACCGCAAATTTCAATTCCCTCTACTTGAAGTCCATGTGCAGTTCCTACATTGTATACATCAAATAGACCGTCAATCATAGGTTGAAAATATTTTCTATTGATTGTTGTATAATGTTTGGTTCTGAATTTTTTGTCTATAACTTCTCCTTCAATTTTTTTAATAATATGAGGAGTATAATAAAAACCGTGATTAGAAACTGCTGCCATCATATTTGCCAATTGTATAGGCGTCATTAATACTTCTCCTTGACCAATTGCGTTAGATACAATTGCAGTACTTCTCCAACCACCATTGGGGTAAATACGTTTGTATGTTTTAGAAGTTGGTGCTTTTCCTTTTTTTCCTGTAGGCAAATCATATCCCATAAATTGTCCTAATCCAAAACTTTTTAAATGATTGCTCCAAACATCAACACCATCTGCGGGTTTTACATATTTGTTTATTGTTCTCATATAAACCGTTCCGAAATAAGCATTACAAGATTCGTAAATTCCACGATGCAAATTTTGTGCTCCGCCATGACAGTGACATTTCATAAATCGTCCACGAGCATAACTAAAACCGTGACGACAATATACTGTAGTTTCTTCATCAATAACTCCTTCTTGCAAGGCAATCAATCCTGTTAGAATTTTAAACGGAGATCCTGGAGGATATTCAGCAAGCAAACCTCTGTCATATAATGGTTTTGCTATTGAATCTCTATAAAGCATAGTGTAATTTTTAGATCTTTGTCTGCCTACTAAAATTGCTGGATCATAAGATGGCGCAGTAACCAAAGCCAAAATTTCACCAGTACTAGGTTCTATAGCTACAATTCCGCCACGTTTATTAATCATTAATTCTTCGCCATATTTTTGAAGTTCGGCATCAATACTCAAATGAATATCTTCACCTTGTTTGGCAATGGTGTCGAATTCACCATTTTTGTAGGAACCAATTTCTCTATTGTATTTGTCTTTTTGAATATATTTTACACCTTTGATACCTCTCAAAGTAGTTTCATAACTTTCTTCAACACCTTGTTTTCCTAACAAATCACCACTGTTATAGTACGGATTTTTCTTAATAGTTTTTTCGCTTGCTTGAGTAATAAAACCAAAAACATTTGCTGCAAAGTTTACTTGATAATCACGTAGCGATCTTTTCTGGATATAAAATCCTGGAAATTTTCTGATTTTTTCCTGAAAGGCAGCAAATTCTAATTTGTTTAGTTGGGGTAAAAAAACCGAAGGTAATCTCGGACTATACACTTTGGCTTTTGTAATAATTTTTAAAAAATCAACTTTTGAAATATTCAATAATTGACAAAATTCTAGGGTGTCAATGTCTTTAATTTCTCTTGGTATAACCATAATATCATATGATGGTTGATTGGCTACCAAAAGTTTGCCATTTCTATCGAATATATAACCACGTTCAGGATAATCATACTGAATTTTGATGGCATTATTATCTGACTTTAATTTGAATGAATCATCAACAACTTGTAAATAAAAAAGGCGCAACACTAATAAAATGGTTGCAATGATTATTACTGTTGGCAATAATACTTTTCTCATCGTTTATTTGGCTTAATGATATAAATAATGATGATGCAAATCAAGATTGTAAAAATGGTACTTAGAATTGTTTTTAATAAAATTTCCCAAAGGAAGTTTAATCTAAAAACCTCTAATAAAAATAAGGTAAAGTGATGCATTACTACTGCAATCAAAATAAATGAAAACCTTTCAGGAGTTAATACATCATTAAGTCGAATGGTTTGATATTCATAACTCAATCCAAATGAAAATTTAAAAATATATGGTCTATAATACGCTAATATTAGACAAGAAGCTGCGTGAACTCCGCCAGAATTACTGAACATATCCATAATGATTCCTAAAAAGAAACTTGCTACTAAAAGCCCTGTTTTGTTTCCATTTACTGGATATAAAATAATAAACAATATATACGGATAAGGATTTATATACCCTAAGAAATTCATATTATTAAAAATAAGAATTTGAACCGCAAGAAGCAGAATAAAACGAGCAATATTTATTAATAAAGCACTATTCATCTTCTTTTTTCTCTAAATTTATAATTTCTTCACGGTCTTTACTTTTTATGATATATACATGACCTAAATTGGTCATGTCATTAAAAAGTTTAACATTCAGAGTATAATAATTGGTTTTGTTGTCTATATATACTTTATCAATGGTTCCAATTCCTATATTTTCAGGAAAAATAACAGATTGTCCTCCAGTTACGATTGTATCTCCTTTTCTAACAGATGCTAATCTAGGAACATCTATTAACTGAACAAATCCTGTACTTTTACCGTCCCAAATAAGTGATCCGAAATGATTTGATTTTTTTATTTTGGCATTAATAAGTGATTTTACATTCAAAATACTAATAACAGTAGCATAATTTTTTGAAGTTTTATCAATTATTCCAATAATTCCAGCACTATTGATAACTCCCATGTCAGATTTTACTCCAGCCACAGAACCGCTATTGATGGTAAGGTAGTTCTCATATACATTGTAGGAATTGTGTATAACTTTAGACACTATAATATTTACTTTTCTTACTCCGTTTATAGAATCTATTTTTGGAATTGTAGTGGTATCTTTTGAATTGAAAATCAAACTTTTTAAACGGGCATTTTCTAATGCCAATTCGTCATTTTTAATTTTTAAATTAAAATATTCGTGAATAGAATTGATGCGTTCATATACGCCACCACTCAAGAAATTGGCAGAACTTATTACTTTACTTCTATGATAAGAATGAGATTGAATAGTGAGTACAAACGAAACAACCAAAAGCAGCAAAAACAGCAAACGATGGCTGTTTTTAAATATAAAATTAAATATTTGCTGCATTTTTTAAAGTATAAAACGTAAATCTATTTTGTTATAATAAACGTAAATCTTAGGTTCTCAATAATTGAAAACTTGTTATTTTATAAGGATGCTTCTAAATTTAGGGATGTTTTTCAATGCCATTCCTGTACCACGAACAACTGCTCTTAATGGATCTTCGGCAATATATACAGGTAAATCTGTTTTTTGCGAAATACGTTTGTCTAATCCTCTCAGCATTGATCCTCCTCCAGCTAAATAAATTCCAGTGTTATAAATATCTGCAGCTAATTCTGGTGGTGTTTGAGAAAGTGTTTCCATAACAGCATCTTCAATTCTCTGTATCGATTTGTCTAATGCTTTTGCAATTTCTCTATATGAAACTTCAACTTGTTTTGGTTTTCCTGTCAATAAATCTCGACCTTGAACCGACATATCTTCTGGCGCACTTTCTAATTCTTCTAAAGCTGCTCCAATAGTAATTTTAATTTTTTCTGCGGTACTTTCTCCAACAAAAAGGTTATGTTGAGTACGCATATAATATACAATATCGTTGGTAAAAACGTCACCAGCAATTTTTACTGATTTGTCGCAAACAATACCTCCAAGTGCTATAACTGCAATTTCGGTAGTACCACCACCTATATCAACAATCATATTTCCTTTTGGTTGCATAATATCAATACCAATACCAATTGCTGCTGCCATTGGTTCGTGTATCAAATATACTTCTTTACCATTTACTCTTTCGCAAGATTCTTTTACTGCACGCATCTCAACTTCTGTAATTCCAGACGGAATACAAACTACCATACGCAAAGCAGGAGTAAACATTCTTTTCTTTAAAGCAGGAATACTTTTGATAAACATACTAATCATTTTCTCTGATGCATCAAAGTCTGCTATAACTCCATCTTTCAATGGTCGAATTGTCTTTATGTTTTCGTGGGTTTTTCCTTGCATCATATTTGCTTCTTTTCCTACAGCAATTATTTTTCCAGAAATTCTATCACGTGCAACTATTGACGGACTATCAATGACAACTTTGTCATTATGAATGATAAGAGTATTAGCGGTACCAAGGTCTATCGCGATATCCTCGGTCATGAAATCAAAAAATCCCATAAGTCTTTTAAGGGTTTATTATGTTTATATAAATTTTAACGCACAAAGTTAAACAAATTAATGTTTAAAATGACGTGTTCCTGTAAATACCATTGCAACTTTATTTTCATTGCA
>JAYTVI010000134.1:0-16978 GCA_043744095.1 Flavobacterium sp. | reverse complement strand
ATTCGATGGTAAAAGCAGCAATAGGTACTTTGACAAAGTAAAATTTACTTTTTTATACTATCATGACTTTGAGAATCTACGCCATTATTCCATATCGTAAGAATATCTGTTGCAACTGCTGCACCACTTCCTGCAGCAATGGCTAGCTGACTCCTCCAACCTGCAAGAGTTCCAGCAACATAAATACCTTCGGTAACTTTATGATCGGTGTTTTTTAGGTAAATACGTTCTTTTTCTACAACCGCTTTGGGATGTTTGGCAACATAGTGCATCAATCCTTCAATTGCAAAACTATTAGAGTAACCAATTGCAACAACTATTATTTTGGTTTGATAGCTTTCTTTGTTTGTTATAACTTCAAAATTAGGATATTCACCTTCTATTCGCAACACTTTCTCATTACTAATTTGTGAAACATGAGGATATAAAGTTGCTAATTGTGCCGTACTTTCGGTTAATAATTCAGAACCTAATTTACCTGGAGCAATTCCGTAAACATTATTAAACAAAGCTTCTTGAAGTGACGATGTTTTTTGATGGGCAATAATTCCTATTTTTTTTGATATTACAAAAGGTTTCTTGTGAGCAGAACCTAAAACTAATGCACAAGAAACGCCAGAAACACCACCACCAATGATAAGTACATCAAACACTATTATAGATTTTTAGATTTTTCTTGAATAATTTTTGACATTCTAAAAATAAGTAAAATAAAAACAGCACAAAAAGAGGCTACAATACCTATCAAAGCAACGACACTATTGCCTTCAAACAAATGATCAAAATCAAGAAGTGTAATATTAAAAATAATTAATGCTAGTGCAATTAAAACTAATATTGAAGTAAAAATTTTCATTTTATAAAATAATTTAAAGTGAAAGTAATAAAAATTTGGTTACACAAACAAACCTTTAACATTAGCTGCAAATAATTTAACAGCTATGGCCAAAAGAACTATTCCAAACGTTTTGCGAATTACACCTAACCCATTTTTTCCGAGCAATTTTTCAATTTTAGCTGACGATTTCAAAACAGTATAAACAAAAAAAATATTCAATAAAATGGCAATAATAATATTTTCTATATAAAATTGAGACCGCAATGAAAGCAAAGTTGTCATTGTTCCTGCACCTGCAATCAGGGGAAAAGCTAATGGAACGATAGAAGCAGAACTGGCTTCGGTATCACGATAAATCCTAATTCCTAAAATCATTTCTAATGCCAAAAAAAACAAAACAAACGAACCAGCAACCGCAAACGAATGAACATCGATACCAATCAAATTGAGAAATTCTTCACCAATAAAAAGAAAAACAATCATAATAATTCCGGCAACTATTGATGCTTTTTCAGATTCAATATGACCGTGTTTTGTACGCAAATCAACAATAATAGGAATAGTTCCTACAATATCAATAACCGCAAATAGCACCATGCTTACAGTAATTATTTCTTTAAAATCAAAATTCATGGTTTATGGTTTTATACTGCAAAAGTATTGTATTTGTTATCGTTAAAAGCTAAATTGAGGTTAATTTAATTAAAAAACTACCATTTAAAAATTAAAAAAATAACAAAAATTAAAAAATTGCCAACTATCTTTGCCATATGTTTCAACTCGGAAAAACTATCGTATCAGAAGATATTCTAGAAAAAGAATTTGTATGTAATCTTTCAGCTTGCAAAGGCGCTTGTTGTGTTGATGGTGACGCTGGAGCTCCTTTAAGCAAAGAGGAAACTCTAATTTTAGAAGAAATTTATCTTAAAGTAAAACCCTTTCTTCGCAAAGAAGGTATCGATGCTATCGAAGCTCAAGGTACTTGGAGGATTGGTACCGATGGCGATTTTGAAACGCCTCTTATTGACGAAAAAGATTGCGCTTATGTTATCTACGATGGTAAAACCGCTCTTTGCGGGATAGAACAAGCTTACAATCAAGGCATAATTAGTTGGAAAAAACCCGTTTCTTGCCATTTATATCCTGTTCGTGTCAAAGATTTTACAGAATTTGCCGCTGTTAATTATGATAAATGGGACATTTGTTCTCCTGCTTGTTCCTTAGGCAAAGAATTAGAAGTTCCTGTCTACAAATTTGTCAAAGAAGCACTTATTCGTCGGTTTGGCGAAGATTGGTATTCTGAACTCGAAAAAGTAGCCGAAGACTTGAAAAAATAATTTTTTTTCTTGCTTTAATTTCGAATATTTCCAACGTATAAAAATCCTATATTTTACAGTAGCTTACAACTTT
Source organism: Flavobacterium sp. (assembly GCA_043744095.1). Classification (GTDB taxonomy): domain Bacteria; phylum Bacteroidota; class Bacteroidia; order Flavobacteriales; family Flavobacteriaceae; genus Flavobacterium. Next base: position 14,730 of record JAYTVI010000134.1, on the reverse strand, counting down.
TATTTTTTTTACATATTTGATTTTCAAACTGTTAAATTTGTTTGATTTTCTCTGTCTCTTCTTTAACTTTGTTAAAAACTATTGCCGTTTGTGAATAAGTTTGGCTTTCTTTTTTAGTTTCAATTGACAATCTTTGTAACAAATAAATGAGTTAAAAAAATCTTAAAAAAAACCCCACTTTATGCCTGCTATTGAACCTATTTTGCAAGAAAACAAAAATCGTTTTGTGATTTTTCCGATAAAACACCACGATATTTGGGAATGGTATAAAAAAATGGAAGCCAGTTTCTGGACTGCTGAAGAAATTGATTTGCACCAAGACTTAACAGATTGGAATAACAAACTTAGTGTTGACGAAAGATATTTCATCAAACACATATTAGCTTTTTTTGCTGCTTCAGACGGTATTGTAAATGAAAATCTTGCCGAAAACTTTGTAAACGAAGTGCAATATGCCGAAGCAAAATTCTTTTATGGTTTTCAGATTATGATGGAAAACATTCATAGCGAAACCTACTCACTTTTGATTGACACCTATGTAAAAGACGAAGCAGAAAAAGCAGAATTATTCAATGCTTTAGAAGTTTTTCCTGCCATAAAGAAAAAAGCAGATTGGGCTTTAAAATGGATAGAATCTGATTCTTTTGCTGAAAGACTTATTGCTTTTGCAGCTGTTGAAGGTATTTTCTTTTCTGGTGCATTTTGCTCTATATTTTGGTTAAAAAAACGTGGGTTAATGCCGGGGTTAACATTCTCAAACGAATTAATCTCACGTGACGAAGGAGTTCATTGCGATTTTGCCGTGCATTTGCACAACCATCATTTAGTAAATAAAGTGCCAAAATCCCGAATTAAAGAAATTATAATTGATGCTTTAATTATCGAAAGAGAATTTATTACAGAATCACTTCCTGTGAGTTTAATTGGAATGAATGCAGGATTAATGACACAGTATTTAGAATTTGTTGCTGATCGTTTATTAGTAGAATTAGGTTGCGAAAGAGAATACAACACTTCAAATCCTTTTGATTTTATGGATATGATTTCACTTCAAGGAAAAACAAATTTCTTTGAAAAAAGAGTAGCCGAATACCAAAAAGCAGGTGTGATGAGTACTGATAGTGAAACGAGTAAAATTAGCTTTGATGCAGATTTTTAATTTAATCTGAACTTGTTTCAGATTCTCTGAAATATATTAGAATAATACAAGAATATTTCCAAAAAAAGATGCTGAAACAAGTTCAGCATAAACAAATAACTAAAAAACAGAAAAGGGATTTTCAGTTTTTAAAAAACCTCAAGCTTATGTATGTAGTAAAAAGAGATGGCCACAAAGAGCCAGTAATGTTCGACAAAATCACAGACAGAATCAAAAAACTGTGTTATGGCTTGAATGATTTGGTAGATTCGGTAAAAGTCGCAATGCGTGTTATAGAAGGTTTATACGATGGTGTAACAACTTCTGAATTAGACAACCTAGCAGCCGAAACCGCAGCATCAATGACAATTTCGCATCCAGATTATGCGCAACTGGCAGCAAGAATAGCCATTTCGAATTTGCATAAAAACACCAACAAATCATTCTCGGAAACGATGAATGAGATGTACCATTATATCAATCCAAGAACCAATCAAGAAGCTCCTCTTTTATCAGAAGAAGTGTATAATGTAATTCAAGAAAATGCTGAATTTTTAAATTCACATATTATATACAATCGTGATTTTAACTATGATTATTTTGGTTTTAAAACATTAGAACGTTCCTATTTATTAAAAATAAACGGCAAAATCGTAGAAAGACCACAACATATGTTGATGCGTGTTTCTGTCGGAATTCACCTTAACGATTTGAAATCGGTTATTGAAACCTATGACTTAATGTCGAAAAAATTCTTTACACATGCAACTCCAACTTTGTTTAACGCGGGAACACCAAAACCTCAAATGTCATCTTGTTTCTTATTGACAATGAAAGACGATAGTATTGACGGAATTTATGACACGTTAAAACAAACGGCAAAAATCTCGCAATCGGCTGGAGGAATTGGATTGTCAATTCACAATGTTCGCGCAACTGGTTCCTACATTCGTGGTACAAACGGAACTTCTAACGGAATTGTACCTATGTTGAGAGTTTTTAACGATACAGCACGATATGTAGATCAAGGTGGGGGAAAAAGAAAAGGAAGTTTTGCCATTTATTTAGAAACTTGGCATGCCGATATTTTTGAATTTTTAGATCTGAAAAAAAATACGGGTAAAGAAGAAATGAGAGCAAGAGATTTGTTCTTTGCCATGTGGACTTCAGATTTGTTTATGAAACGTGTGCAAGAAGATACCACTTGGACTTTGATGTGTCCTAACGAATGCCCTGGTTTGGATAATGTATATGGCGATGAGTTTGAAGCACTTTATACTTCTTACGAAGAAAAAGGTAAAGGTAGAAAAACCATCAAAGCTCGTGAATTATGGGAAAAAATTCTAGAATCTCAAATAGAAACTGGAACCCCATATATGTTGTATAAAGATGCAGCAAACAGAAAATCAAATCAGAAAAATCTAGGAACCATACGTTCATCAAACTTGTGTACCGAAATTATGGAATACACATCAGAAGATGAAATTGCTGTTTGTAACCTTGCCTCTATTTCGTTGCCAATGTTTGTAGAAAACGGAGCTTTCAATCACGAATTGATGTACAATATTACCAAAAGTGTTACTCGAAATTTAAATAAAGTAATCGATAGAAATTATTATCCTGTTAAAGAAGCAGAAAATTCAAATCTTCGTCACAGACCAGTAGGATTGGGAGTTCAAGGATTGGCAGATGCTTTTATTTTGCTTAGAATGCCGTTTACTAGTGATGAAGCAAAAAAATTAAATCAAGAAATTTTCGAAACTTTATATTTTGCAGCCGTTACAGCATCTATGGAAATGGCAAAAGAAGAAGGACCATATTCTACATTTGAAGGATCGCCAATTTCTAAAGGAGAATTTCAACACAATTTGTGGGGTATGAAAGACGAAGAACTTTCAGGAAGATGGGATTGGGGAAGTTTAAGGAAAGAAGTAATGGAACATGGAGTTCGTAACTCATTATTGGTTGCACCAATGCCAACAGCATCAACTTCTCAAATATTAGGAAATAATGAAGCCTTTGAACCCTATACCTCAAATATTTATACACGTCGAGTTTTATCTGGCGAATTTATTGTGGTAAACAAACATTTACTCGAAGATTTAGTTAACCGTGGTTTGTGGAACGAAGAGTTAAAACAAGAAATTATGCGTCACAATGGCTCTGTACAAAATATAGAAAACATTCCAGCAGATTTAAAAGAACTATACAAAACAGTGTGGGAAATGTCGATGAAAGATATTATCGATATGTCGCGTCATAGAGGTTATTTTATTGATCAATCACAATCCTTGAATTTGTTTATGCAAGATGCCAATTATGCAAAACTAACATCGATGCACTTCTATGCTTGGCAAAGCGGATTAAAAACTGGAATGTATTATCTGAGAACAAAATCTGCTGTTGATGCAATTAAATTTACATTAAACAATGACAAAAAAGCAGAACCAGTAGAAGAAGCAGTAGGTGTTGAAGTTCAAGCCGCCAATGAAACTGGCGAAATGACCGCCGAAGACTATAAAGCAATGATAGAACTGGCTAAAAATTCTGGTCCTGATGATTGTGAAATGTGTGGAAGTTAAATAAAGGAAAAATAAAAAATAGAATACATAAAAACAGCTGTCAATTGATGGCTGTTTTATTTTTTAAAAAAAATAAATATGATTACAATACTTCGAACTACATCAGAAAATGAAGATTTTGCAAAACTTGTTGTTGAACTAGATGCCTATTTGAAGATTTTAGATGGCGACGATCACGCTTTTTATGCTCAATTTAATAAATCAAGTTTATTAAAAAATGCAGTAGTATATTATGAAAATAATATTCCTCTAGGAATCGGTGCTTATAAAGAATTTGAACCCAAAACTGCAGAAATTAAAAGAATGTATACATTACCCGAATATCGCGGAAAAGGAATTGCTTCAAAAATAGTAACCGAATTAGAACAATGGGCAAAAGAAGAAAACTATACAACTAGCCTATTAGAAACAGGTTTTATGCAAGCCGATGCAATCTCCTTATATCAAAAACTAGGATATAAAATTATTCCAAATTTCGGACAATATATAGGTGTTGAAAATAGTATTTGTATGGAGAAAAAAATCTAATAAATCAACGTATCAATTTGTATATTTGCTACTTAAATATTTAAATTTATGGAGATTAAAAACTATTCTAAATATGGAGATGCCGAAAAAATTGTCCTTGCAGAACAACTTTGGGATAGTATTTCAAAAGACTCTTTGGGAATTTCTGATGAAGTAAAAAAAGAATTAGACATCCGTATTCAAAATCTTGAAGAAGGAAAAACAGAATTATATTCTTGGGAAGAAATTAAAAAACATATTACGAATTTTCGATAATGAATAAATTGCAGTTTACTTCTCATGCTTTATGTGATATTGAAGATATTGTAATGTGGTATGAATTTCGAAGAATTGGGCTTTCATATGATTTTGAACTTTGTTTAGAAGCTGGATTGGGAGAAATTGCAAGAAACCCAGAATTATTTCAGAAAAAATATAAAAATATTAAAATCAGATTTATTTCCCGTTTTTCATATGGCATTCATTATCTTTTAAATGAGAATACTGTTATTAATATTGGTGTTTTTCACACTTCTAGAACTCCAAAAAATTGGTCAAAGAGATTAAATTTATAACAATTACTTTTTAATAAAACCAAATTATTTATTAATGAACTGGGAACAACTTTTATCACTAAAACGTCATGGCGACACTAGCAAAAGATTACGCAAAGAACAAGACGATACACGACTTGGTTTTGAAGTTGATTATGATCGAATAATTTTTTCGGCAGCCTTTAGAAGTTTGCAAGATAAAACACAAGTCATTCCGCTTTCAAAAACCGACTTTGTACATACACGTTTAACACATAGTTTAGAAGTTTCGGTCGTAGGTCGTTCTATCGGAAGGTTGGTTGGGAAAAAAATTATCGAAAAATACCCTCATTTACAAGAAGTTCATGGTTTTCAAGCCAATGATTTTGGTGCTATTGTAGCCGCAGCTTCTTTGGCTCACGATATTGGCAATCCTCCTTTTGGACATTCTGGCGAAAAAGCAATTGGTGAATATTTTTCTATTGGAAAAGGACAACAATTCAAAGACAAACTTACTGATAAGCAATGGCAAGATCTTATAGATTTTGAAGGAAATGCAAACGGGTTTTCGGTTTTAACCAGTTCTAGACCAGGAATAGATGGAGGATTGCGAATTACTTATGCCACTTTAGGCGCATTTATGAAATATCCAAAAGAAAGTTTGCCAAAAAAACCTACAAAAAACATTTCAGACAAAAAATATGGTTTTTTTCAAACCGATTCTCAATTTTTTCAAGAAGTAGCACAAGAACTTGGATTAATTTCTAACAAAACAGAAAATGACATTGGCTATGAGCGTCATCCACTTGCTTATTTGGTAGAAGCTGCCGACGATATTTGTTATACCATAATAGACTTTGAAGATGGGATAAATTTAGGTTTAGTTTCAGAAGATTTTGCTCTAGAATATTTAATAAAATTGGTAAAAGATGTAATAGACGCAACAAAATATAATGCTTTAACCACCAAAGAAGATAGAATAAGTTATTTGAGAGCATTGGCAATAGGAAGTTTAATAAATGATGCAGTAAAAGTATTTTTAGAAAACGAAGAGGCAATTCTAAAAGGAGATTTCCCATTTGCATTGACAGATAAAAGTAAGTATAAAGCACAAATGGATGATATTATCAAACTAAGTGTTAAAAAAATCTATCAAAGTCGTGAGGTAATCGAGAAAGAAGTAACGGGTTACCAAATTATCAATACCTTATTAGATAAATTTATAACAGCTTACAATAACAAACACGTAGGAAAAACAAGTAATTTTGATGCCCTTTTATTAAAAATTTTACCCGAAAAATACCATCCCGAAGCTACAGGAGAAAAAGAAGGTGTCTATGAACGATTGCTTCATGTATGTCACTTTATATCGATGCTTACAGACGGAAATGCATTGTTGTATTATCGCATCATATCTGGTACTGTAAACTAGTTGGTGGTAATACGACCGCTGAAACCGCAAAAACTAGCTTTTTGACTACTTAAATTTGAATAAATTGAAAAGTAATTTATAATTTGTAAATTTGATTAAAATAAATTAAAAATGAAATAGCGATTTTACTTTGATACTTCAGTTTTTGGTGGAGTCTATGACATAGAATTTGAAGAAGAAACTCTTCAGCTGTTTGAGCGTGTAAAATTGGGTAAAATAGTTTGCGTTTATTCAGACTTAACAGAAACTGAATTGATAAAAGCACCTGAAAACGTAAAAAAATACTTTAAAGAACTGCCGAAAGAAAATACTGAAAGAGTATATGTAAACGCAGAAATAATTGAACTTGCTACAAAATACTTAGAAGAAAAAGTTGTCGGAAAAACAAGCTTTGATGATTGTATCCATATTGCTACTGCAACGCTGAACAAAGTTGATATGTTGGTAAGTTGGAATTTTAAGTATATTGTAAATATTTACAGAATTAGAGGTTACAACTCTATAAATATCAAAATGAATTATTCATCATTGGAAATTAGATCACCAAAAGAAATTTTAGAATATGAAGACTAAACAAAAAAAAACAGAAAAGAATTTTGACACTGTCAAAACATTCAGAGAAATTAAGGACAAAATTTCAACTGATTTATTCGGAAAATCAACCGAACAAATTTTGGAATATTTAAAGCAGAATAGTCTTAAATTGACAACTGAAAAATAAGTACTGCCACCAACAGCCTTTTTGCGCTAACTGCCTCTCGGCAGACAGGTTACGAGAAAAGTGCAAAATTGACGTTATCTTTCGCAAGAAGTTGTACTTTATCAGAAAATACACAGTTCTCAAGCTCGCAACAGACGCAAAGCTGCGACACGATTGTTAATGTTTTAAACCTTTTTTTGAATTATAAAAAAAATACGTTAAGTTTGTTTTCCAAAAATTAAAAAATTATGAAAAAAATTACACTATTAACCGCTTTTCTGATTTCGTTTATTGGTTTTTCTCAAGCCAACAAGCAACTCATTCAAAATTATTTAGAAACAAACAAAAGTAAGTTTGGATTATCAACTCAGGATATCTCAGAGTGGACTATCGAGAATGAATTCTTAGGACAAGGTACAAAAATTACAAGTACCTATATTGTTCAAAGATATCAAGGTATTGAAGTTTTTAATGCACAATCAAATGTAGCTATTAAAGACGGAAACGTATTAAAATTGGGCAACAACTTTCAAAGCAATATTGCTCAGAAAGTAAATACAACTTCTCCTTCTTTAAATATGTTTCAGGCGATTAAAAATGCTTACACTAATGTTGGTATTACAACTGTTCCTACATTTACAATTGCAGAAACAATAAATGACAAAAAGTTTTTACTGGCTGACGGCATTCAACAAGATCAAATTACTGCTAAACTAGGTTTTAGCCAAGTAGCTAACAAATTGAAACTCGCTTGGGCATTTCAGTTTTATGCTCCAGGAAATCACTATTGGGATATTAAAATTGATGCAACAAATGGTTCTGTTTTAGAAAAAAACGATTTAAACATTAGCTGTAACTTTGGTAAAGCAAATCATAACCATAATACAACAAGCAACAAACCTGCTTTTGGGTTTATGGAATATGTTTTTAATTCACGTACATCAATGTTAGATGCACCTGTTGGTACTTATAGAGTAATTCCTTATAACTATACAAGTCCAAATCACCATCCTTTCGAAGTGATTTCTACATCTGGAAACGCTTTAGCATCACCAAACGGATGGCATGATTCAAATGCAGCAGGAGGAACAAATGCAGCATTAAGATTTACTTACACTAGAGGAAACAATGTTTTGGCTCAAGAAGATGCTAATGGTGATAATGGAACTGGGATAAGAGCTGATGGTGGAGCAACACTTAATTTTGATTTTCCTCAATACAATGTTGGTACAGGACAAACATTACAACCAACAACTTATACTTCTGCATCTACAACTAATTTATTCTATATGAATAATATTATGCATGATGTTTGGTATCAGTATGGTTTTGATGAAGCAAATGGTAATTATCAACAAAACAATTTAGGTAGAGGTGGTGTTACTACTGCAACTGGTGATTATGTTCAAGCAGATTCTCAAGATGGTTATTCTCAAACCACTCCAACACTAAATAATGCAAATTTCTCACCAACAAATGATGGTGTTCGTCCGCGTATTCAAATGTTTTTGTGGGATGCTGGAGCACCACCAACAGATTATATTCAAATAAATTCTCCTGCTAGTATTGCTGGTGCAATGTCAGCGACTACTAATGTGTTTGATACAACAGACAGAATTCCTGTTCCTGCATCACCAAATGGAATAACAGCAGATTTAGTACACTATGAAAATGCACCAAACCCGAACACTAATCCAATAAGTGGTCATAATGCTTGTGTAGCACCAACAAATGCTTTTGATATTAGTGGTAAAATTGTTTTGATTAGAAGAGGGAATTGTAATTTTTCTAATAAAGTTAAAAATGCACAAGATGCTGGAGCTTTAGCTGCAATTGTTTACGATACAGTAGTTAATAATCCTACAAGATTATCAATGAGTTCAACAGGTTTATTAGGAATAACTATTCCAGCAATTTTTATTTCTAGAGAAAAAGGAGAATCTTTATTAGCAGAAATGGCAAATGGCCCAGTAAATGTTAAAATTGAAGTTCCTGCAAACTTATACTTATATGCAGACGGTGATTTTGATAACACTATTATCGGTCACGAATATGGTCATGGAATTTCAAACAGACTTGTAGGTGGAGGATTAACAGGTTGTATGACAAATCAAGAACAAATGGGAGAAGGTTGGTCAGACTTTTTCGGATTAATGATGCAACTAAAAGCTGGAGATACGGGTGCAGATCCAAAAACAGTTGGAACATTTGCAATAAATGAGCCAAATGATGGTTCTGGAATTAGAGATTTTCCTTATTCTACAGATATGACAATAAATCCTCGTACATTAAACAGTTCTAACTGGCCTTATGATGCTGTAGATACAACATATAAATATAAAATTGGAGAATTTTGGGCTTCATGTTTATGGGATTTAAACTGGGCTTATATTAATCAATACGGTTATGATCCAGATATTTATACTGGTACAGGAGGTAATAATAAAGTAATGCGTTTAGTATTAGATGCATTAAAATTAGACACTTGTAATGGTGCAAACTCACTAACTGGTAGAGATAATATATTTGCTGCTGATTTAGCAACTACAGGAGGAGCGAACCATGATTTGATTGCAGAAGTTTTCAGAAGAAGAGGTTTAGGCTTAAATGCATCTTCAGGTTTAGCTACAGACTGTGCTGACCAAGTAGAAGAGTTTACAGCTTTTCCTTTAGCTAATACAAGTTTCAATAAAACTGAAAATATTAGAATTTATCCTAATCCTTCAAACGGATTGTTAAATGTTCGTATCAATCAATTTGTTGGTAAAGTTACTATTCAGATTGTGGACATCAACGGTAGAATTGTTTTCAATCAAACTGATGATAAATTTAATATTGAGAAAGCAATTAACATAAACAAATTACAAACTGGTGTATATGTAGTTAAAATCAACACTAATGAGTTTACTTACTCTGAAAAATTGATTAGAAACTAATTTAGCTTAATTATTAAAATGTAAAAAAATCCAAACCTTTCGATTTGGATTTTTTTTTAAATGTGTTTTAAATATCTTTTAATAAAAAATTACTTATTTTTACTTAGTATTTAAATAAATTATTATGAAAAACAAATTATTATTAATCATTACTTGTTTTCTTTTTATTACTAGTTATGGTCAACAAAAGAAAAATCAGATAGCAAGCTCAAAGTTAATTACATCTAAAAAAGATGTTTCAAAAAAATTATTAGTAGATTCAAAAATTCTTGAATTAAGAAAATGCCATGCTGAAAATCTTAAAAACAGTCCTTTTAAAAAAACGTTGAGAATGTCTTCTAAGGACAGAAAATCAATGGGTATTGTACCTAACAAGTATTATGAGTCTGAATGGGAATTAACTATGAATCCTGAAACAGGAAGACCAGATACAGATAAACTTATTGAATTAAGAAATAAACTTCAAAAAGAAAGAAAAAGCGGGTTGCAATATCGTACTCCTGGAGATGCTTCAGACAATAACTGGATAGAAAGAGGACCAACAAATGTTGGAGGTAGAACAAGAGCGATATTATTTGACCCAAACGATGTTACAAACGAAACCGTTTATGCTGGTGGTGTAAGTGGCGGTTTATGGAAAAACACAAATATTTCGAACCCAAATTCTGTTTGGACAAGAGTTGGAATACCTGAAAATTTAGCCGTTTCTTGTATAACTGTAGATCCTAATAATTCAAGTGTTTTTTATGTCGGAACTGGTGAATCGTATGTAGGAGGAGATGTAAATGGAGATGGAGTATGGAAATCTTCTGATGGCGGAACAACATGGTCAAATGTTTTTGGTGGAATTTCTGGGCCAATATATTTTCAAGCGGCTTCAAATTTTACTGTAAATTCACCATCAGCTATTGCTGGAACATATATAATGGTTGAAGCACCTCAAACTTTTGGTACATTTCCTGCAATAACAACACCAATTACTGGTGAAATTGTTTTAGCAACAGATGGAACAACTTTTCCTTATGAAGGATGCAGTGCTTTAATCAATGCAGGTGCAATGGCAGGTAAAATTGCAATTATTAGAAGAGGTACTTGCAACTTTACAGTGAAAATAAAAAACGCACAAGATGCAGGTGCAATTGCTGCTATATTAATGAATAACAACACCGATTTACCTTTTGGTTTGGGGGGAAACGATCCTCTTATTACAATCCCTTCTGCTATGATTTCTCAAGCAGATGGTGATATGTTACAAAACGCATTGTTAACAGGAACAGTTAATTTGTCTATGAACCCTTCAAACGGAAGTTTCACAGGAAATATGTTACCTGGAGTACAGCATATTAACTCAATTAAAGTTAGAAATAATGGTGGAGTTTCTGAGATTTATGTTGCTGCTGGAGATAGTTTTTATAGTGCTGCAGGTACTACAACCTATCTTGGTGGTGTAACTTTTGGGTTATATAAATCTGTTGACGGTGGTTCAAGCTGGACAGAAGTATTACTTCCTTTAACTTCTAATGGTAAAAAACATTGTCCTAATGATATTGAAATTGGAGCAGATAACAAATTATGGTTATCTACTATTAATAGCAACTTATGGGATAATGGTGGCGGAGTTGTTTATTCTTCAACAGACGGAACAACTTTTATAGAAAAACTCGCCATTCCTAGCGGTAATAGAACTCAAATTGCAGTTTCTAAATCTGTTGCAGATAAAGTATATGTTCTTGCTGCGGTTGATGGTGCAACTGCAGCTGCAAACACACTTACCGTAATAAAAACGGATGATGGTTTTATTACTTCAACCACACTCGGTATTCCTATTGATCCAAATTTGTCTGCTTTAGATTTTACAAATGGTCAAGCTTATTATGATTTAATGTTTGAAGTTGATCCAACAAACGATCAAAAGTTATTTGCTGGTGGTATAAATATTTTTAAATCAGAAAATGCTGGTTCATCTTGGACAAAAAAAACCGATTGGACAGGATTATCTTTACAAGATGTACACTCAGACCAACACGCTGCTTCATTTGCTCCAAACTCGACTAACAGAATGTTGTTTGGAAATGATGGTGGTGTTTTCTTTTCAGATAATTCAGGAGAAACTATAACTTCTAGAAACAACGGATTTAATGTTACACAATTTTATAGTATTGGAGTTTCGCCAACTACGAATGGTTTACCTGGTGATAATTTTGTTGCTGGAGCTCAAGATAATGGTTCGCAAATGTTTCTAAATGCTCCTGCAGGTCAAAATGCAGCTGTAGAAGTTCAAGGTGGAGATGGAGCTTTTTCAATATTTGATCAAGATGGAGTTGACAAATACAGGATTACTAATTATGTGTATAATAACACAATAAGACTGTATAATTATGCAACTAATGCAAGTAGAAGTATTAATACAGAAACAGCAGTTCCTGGAAATGGTGCTTTTATAAACCCGATGACTTTAGACTCAAAATTAGATGTTTTATATTCTGAATATTTTACAAGCCCAAATTACAGAATTAGAAGATTTAAAAACATAAAAGGACCAGGTGTTGTTCAGAAAGCCTTTCTTGCAAATCCTATTATGAATAGTGCTGCTACCGCATTAACTGTTTCTCCATACACTACAACTTCATCAACACTACTTATTGGAACAAGAAATGGAAGGTTACTAAAAGTTGAAAATGCTGATGTTGGTACAACTGCACCAGGCGCAACTATGGTTTGGACTAATATTTCTGGACCGGGATTTGTAGGAAGTGTGTCAGATGTTGAATATGGGAATTCTGAAAATGAAATTTTTATAACTTTTCATAATTACAATGTAGTTAGTTTATGGTACACTGCTGATGGTGGTGTTACATGGCAAAACAAAGAAGGTGATTTTCCAGATATTCCTATAAAAGCAGTTTTAAGAAATCCATTAAATGTAGATGAAGTAATTATTGGAACAGAACTTGGAGTTTGGTATACCAATACTTTTAATAATGCTTCACCAACTTGGGTTCAGTCTTATAACGGAATGAGTAATGTAAAAGTTACCGATTTAGATTTAAGAAATGACAATGTAGTTTATGCTGCAACTTATGGTAGAGGAATTTTTTCTGGTGCATTTACTGCTCCTTCACTATCAAATATAAATTTTACAGATACAAATGCTGTAGCTGTTTCTCCAAATCCTTCTAATGGTTTATTTAATATTGAAATTAAGAAAGTGTCTTCATTAATAAATATTAAAGTTGTTGATATAAATGGAAAAGAAGTTTTTAGTAAAAACAATGTCAGTGCAAATGAATTAAAATCAATTGACTTAACCAAACTACAATCTGGTATTTACATTTTAAAAGTGAATGGGGAGAATATAAATTACTCTCAAAAATTAATTAAAGAATAAACAATTTATAGAAATATTAAAATCCAAATCGAAAGGTTTGGATTTTTTTATGATAATAACTCAACTAAACTTGCTACATCTATTCTGCAAATTTTTTGCAGTTCTTCAATTGTGCCTTGTTCAACAAATGCATCAGGAATTCCCATAGTTTGTATCGAAACTGAATAGTTATGTTGAGCAGCAAACTCAATTATAGCAGCACCAAAACCTCCACATATCGTTCCGTCTTCTATTGTTTTGATATTTTGGAATGTCGATAATATAGAATGCAACAACTTTTGGTCTAATGGTTTTACAAAACCAAAATCATAATGCGCTATTGTTTCAGGTGATTTTAATTTTGAAATTGCATTTGTCACATTATTACCTATTGTGCCTGTTGACAACACAGCTGTTGCTGTACCTTGTTTTAAACAAATTGCTTTGCCAATTTCTATTTTACTATAATTACCAAAATATTTTTTTTGCCAATCTGTAATTTCACCTCGACCACGTGGATAACGAATTGCTATAGGATGATTTAATCCCAATTGAGCAGTATATAAAATATTCTGCAAATCGATTTCGTTTCTAGGTGCATAAACAATTATATTAGGAATACATCTTAGATAAGCCAAATCGAAAACACCATGATGAGTTGCTCCATCTTCGCCTACCAATCCTGCTCTATCTAAACATAAAATAACGGGCAAATTCTGTAAAGCAACATCATGAATTACTTGGTCGAATGCTCTTTGCAAAAAAGTAGAATATATATTACAAAAAACTACCATTCCTTGTGTTGCCATTCCTGCTGCAAGCGTTACAGCATGTTGTTCTGCAATTCCGACATCGAAAGCTCTTTCCGGAAAAACATCCATCATAAATTTTAACGAACTTCCAGAAGGCATTGCAGGTGTAATTCCAATAATTTTTTTGTTTTTTTTGGCTAAATCTAATATAGTCAACCCAAATACATCTTGGTATTTTGGAGGTAAATTTTCTTCAGACTTGAGATGAACTTCGCCAGTAGTTTTATCAAATTTTCCTGGCGCATGATATTTAACTTGATTGTCTTCTGCCTGTTGCAAACCTTTTCCTTTTGTAGTAATGATATGCAGAAATTTCGGGCCTTTTATTTTTTGTAGTCGTTTCAGTTCTTTGATTACTTCAAAAATATTATGTCCATCAATAGGTCCAGAATAATCAAAGTTTAAAGATTTAATGATGTTATTCTGTTTTGGGTTCTTACCTTCTTTTACGGCAGTAAGATACTTTTTTAAAGCTCCTACACTTGGGTCAATTCCTATGGCGTTGTCATTCAAAATTACCAATAGATTTGCTTCTGTAACTCCAGCGTGATTTAAACCTTCAAAAGCCATTCCAGATGCAATAGAAGCATCGCCAACCACAGCAATATGTTGTTTATCATCATCGCCATTTAATTTTGAAGCAATTGCCATACCTAAGGCAGCAGAAATAGCTGTTGAAGAATGCCCAACTCCAAAAGTATCGTATTCGCTTTCACTTCTTTT
>JAYTVI010000133.1:0-17059 GCA_043744095.1 Flavobacterium sp. | reverse complement strand
ATAGTTCGCCGAGAGAAAGTGCGTTAAAAGGCTTTATTTTCCATTGAATTGTCATGGTTTTGTTTTTCTTTTTAAAAATTCGACTGATTTGATTATAGCTTCGAGTTCAAACATTAAATCTCTTTTCTCTTTTGATGGATCATAACAGAAACCTTCTAAAACCAAAACTCGTTTGTTGGCTCTATCCACAATAGTATAATTGATAAATGGTCCAGACATAAAATCGTTTTTTAATTCCCAAGTTCCTTTGGTTTCAAAGGTTTCTTTGCCTTTTATGTTTATAGTAAACAAATAAGGCGCATAAGAATCTTCTGTTATCATTTGAGAATTTTTGTTTGTGCCGCGAATATATAAATTGCCAATAGAATCTCTAATTTTAATAATGCTATTAGTGATATTACTGTTGCGTTTTAATTGCTGAAAAGAAATTTGATAGATCAAAACACTTGTGTTTCCGCTGGTGATTTCTTTTTTTAACCAAATAAATTTCTTTCGTTCTAATACATAATTGTATCCTTTGGGAATGTGAATATCGATATTAAATTTTTTTATTATTTTTTTGGTGCTAATTCTAGCTGTATCAATACTCTTTTGGTTTTCGAGTATTTCTGTTTGATGTATTGTTTTTATAATTTCTGGCGAATAATACTCTAATTGCTTTAATATTGCAGCCGTTGTTTTTCCGGATATATAAAAATTGTTTTGTGGAGACGCGTATTGATTGACAATGTGCTCAAACTTGTTTTTGTTTTCTTTTTTTATGACAATACTATTTCTAGATTTGGTCATAAAACCTTCTAATAATTTTGCAGGATATTGATTGATATTGAAAAGTGGTTCTTCTTGAGGCAAGCCAATTACAGGCGAAGCAAATTTGTTTCTAATACTATCACCAATTTCTCCATTCCAGAGTTGATCATCTATTATTATAGAAATTGTATTTATTTTTCCGGATGTTTTCTCGGTAGTAGCATCTTGTTTTTTGAAACACGAGGCTAATATTGAGCTAATTAATAGTAATAAAAAAAGGGCTTTATTCATGATTTTTCTTCTATGAATTAAGCCCTAAATTTATGTAGATTTTTTTTATTATCCGTTTATTTTCAGTTTCATTCCTGGTTTAAGTGAATTTCCGTCAATACCATTCCATTTTTTAATATCTGATACGGTAACTCCAGGGTATTTTTTGGCAATACTAAAAAGTGAATCTCCCTTTTTTACGAAGTAATGATTTTCTTTACTGTTTTTAGATATTTTGTCTTTTTTGGGTGCTTTTTCAGCAACAGCTTGTTTGTTGTCTAATACCAATTTTTTACCAACTATGATTTTTGTTCCTAATTGAACGGTGTCATCGTTCAAATCATTCCACGTTTTTATATCTGATATTGCAACACTATTTTTTCTTGCAATACTTCCTAAATTATCACCACTTTGAACAATATATTCAACGTTTTTGATTTCGGTTTTTGGAGCAACAATTTCTTCTGGAATCTCTTTTTCGTTATCAATTTTAAGATCTGCAATTTTTAATTTGCTTTCAAGTTTGACGGTATTGTTGGTTAAATCATTCCATTGTTTTAAATCTTCAATCGACACATTATATTTTTTTGCAATTGAACTCAAATTATCTCCTTGTTGCACAACATAAAAATCATCTGCTTTTGCAGTAGAATCTATTTTTTGTTCTTTTTTGATTTTTTCTGAACTTGCAATGTTTTCAGATTTTACTAATTTTCTAACAGTGGTTACAACTCTTTCGTTTGAAATAATTTTTAGTTTTTTACCTAAAGGAACATTGTTGTTTCTAAGTTTATTCCATTTTTTTATTTCTGCAATAGTAACTCCGTATTTTTCTGAAATTTCCCCCAGATTGTCTCCTTTTTTAACTTTGTGTAATTTGGTTACATCTTTAAAAGTGATTACTTTTTCTTCTTTATAAACCTTTTGTTCTTTTATTTGATTTTGAACAAAAGGTTTAGAAACTTCTACAGTAGCAATATCTGTAGTTGAGTCGTCAACAGATATTTTGTCTGCTTTGGCTTTCTTTATTCGAACTGCAATTCTTTCCGAAGTAATAATTTTTAAATTTCTTCCTAATGGTGCTTTATTGTTCTTAAGCTTATTCCATTTTTTAATTTCAGACATAGAAACGTTATATCGATCAGCTATTTCGCTCAAATTATCACCACGTCTTACTTTATGAAATTTTGTTTTTGACACCAATCTACTTTCTGTTGAAACAGAGTCATCTGAAACAATAGCGTTTTGTTGACGAGCATTTGGTCTTTCTCTTTTATTAGATTCGTATTGAGCATATGCATAAATTTTTTCTTCGTTTGAAGTAAAAATTGCAATTTTATCTGATGGCAATCTTAGGAAATGCTTTTTGTCATTATAAGCAGGAATTACATTTAGTTTGAATTGAGGATTCAAAAGTTGTAATTGAGCAACAGGAATATCTATTAAATCAGAAATTTGTTTAAATGATAATTGGTTTTTTATCATAATAGTATCTGTTGCAAAATGCTTTACTGTTGCTCTGTTAGGAATAATTCCGTGTTCTTTATGATACTCATAAATATACATAGTGGCAAGAAAAGCTGGTACATATCCTTGAGTTTCTTGAGGTAATTTTTTTCTGATGTTCCAATAGTTTTGTTGTCCTCCAGAACGACGAATCGCTTTTGAGACATTTCCTGGTCCAGAATTATAGGATGCCAAAACCAAATCCCAATCACCAAAAATTTTATACATATTGTTCATGTATTGTGCTGCAGCTTCGCTAGATTTTAGCACATCACTTCTTTCATCTACATACGAATCTATAGTTAGATTGTATTGTTTTCCGGTTTGATACATAAATTGCCAAAGTCCTGTTGCACCTACTCTTGATGTTGCTTTGGGGTTTAATGCCGATTCAACAACTGCAAGATATTTTATTTCTAAAGGAACATTTTGTTTGGCTAAAGATTCTTCAAAAAGTGGAAAATAATATTCTGAAATTGCCATCAATCTTTCGAAAGATTTTTTTCTGTTTTTTAGAAACGATTTGATAATGTTTTCTAATCCTTGATTGTATTCAATATTAAAAGGGGATTTTGCATCCATTTCTTTTAATCTCGATTTTAGCAATTCGGTTGGTAATTCATAGTCGACTTTCTCGTCAAGATTTATGTTTTTTATGTCTGACTCTAAGTCATTATACAAATCTAAATTTGTCAGTTCTTTCATCCAAAGACTATCTACGCATGATGCTAGATTGTCTTTAACAAAAGTTTTTTTTATTGAATCTAGATATGAAATCTTATTGTTAAAGTTATAAGCAACATCTTCTTGAGCGAATAGAGATGCCGAAAACAAAAGCGTAATAATGAGGTGTTTTGTGTGTTTAATCATAGGAAAATGGTAACAAATTATAATTCAAACAATTATGTCAGAAATGCAAACTTACTATGTAATAACTAAAAATTTCAATAAATATTGTTAAAAGTGTAATTTTTAATCTAATATGGCTTCAATTCCTGGTAAAATTTTACCTTCAAGCATTTCTAACATTGCTCCACCACCTGTTGAAACATAGCTCATTTTTGATTCAAAACCAAATTGTTTTACTGCAGCAACAGAGTCACCGCCACCAACTAAAGAAAATGCACCTTTTTTTGTAGCTTCTGCGATAAAATTACCTAACTCGATAGTTCCGTTTGCAAAAGTTGGCATTTCAAAAACACCTAATGGACCATTCCAAAGTATCGTTTTTGAGTCTAAAATTATTTTTTTGATTTCGGTTAATGATTGTGGTCCAGCATCTAAACCTTGCCAGCCTTCAGGAATAGTATTAACATTTACTACTTGCGTTTGTGCATCGTTTGAAAATGAATTTGCAGCAACAACATCTACTGGTATAAATATTTGAACGTTTTTTTCATTGGCCAATCTCAGAATATCGAGTGCTAATTCTTGTTTGTCATCCTCACAAATAGAATCTCCTATTTTTCCACCAAGTGCTTTGACAAAAGTAAAAGTCATTCCGCCACCAATTATCATATAATCTACTTTGTCAAGAATGTTTTCAATTACTGTGATTTTTGAAGAAACTTTTGAGCCACCAAGTATAGCTGTAACAGGTTTCTCGCTGTTTTTTAAAACTTTATTTAAGCTTTCAATTTCTTTTGCCATTAATAACCCAAAACATTTTTTGTTTGGAAAAAACTGAGCAATAATAGTAGTTGAAGCGTGAGCTCTGTGAGCAGTTCCAAAAGCATCGTTTACATATATATCGCCAAATGAAGCCAATTCTTTAGCAAATTCTAGATTTCCATCTTCTTCTTCATCGTGAAAACGAAGATTTTCTAATAGTAAGATTTGTCCGTTTTGTAAATTATCTGTAGCTTTTTTTGCGGATTCTCCCACACAATCTGGAGAAAAAAGTACAGGTCTTCCTAGAATTTCAGTGGTTTTTTTAACGATATGTCCTAAAGAAAAATTTCTATCAACTCTTTTTGGTCTTCCAAGATGAGACATTAGAATAACACCACCACCATCATTAAGTATTTTATCGATTGTTGGCTTTGCAGCTTCGATTCTGGTTGCGTCTGTTACATTAAAATTTTCATCTAACGGCACATTAAAATCAACTCTGATTATTGCTTTTTTGTCTTTGAAATTGAAGTCTTGAATGGTTTTCATTTACTATTTTATTAGGTTACAAATCATTGCAAATATATGATTTTGTTTTTTTCTAAAAAAATGTAGCGCTAAATGAGTGCTTTGAAATAAAAGTTAGTGTAATTTTCTACTTAAATCAAGTGTTAAATTTCAACTAAAATATCTTGTTTTATAGGGTTGTTTATAGATAATACCCATATAGAATCTTTGTAGGTATTGTTTATTTTTGTATTATACATGCCTTCAATTTCAGCTTTGTCATTGCTTTTTTCTATATAAACGTAATAATATTTCTTAATTGGATTATAGAAAGAAGCTGCATTAATGCCTTTTTGCTTAAGTGCATTTACAAAATTGATACTGTTGCGTTGCTTAGCAAAAACATTTGCAACGATATAATATCCTTTTGATAATCCAGCAAAATTATAATTAACTATTTCTTCTTTTTTAAACTGATGTGTGGTTTCTGCTGAATTATTTGATGTATTTGTAGCTGTGTTTATGGTATTATTTGCAATAGATGATGGTTTTGATATTTGAGGCACAACACTGTTTTCGTTTGTTGTTTTATTAGCTATTGAATTAGTTTCTGAAACAGGAATTATTTTATCAGCAAGAATTTTATTCTCATTTTTAGTAGCTTCTTTTACCGCAATATCTGATTTTATATCATTATTGATTTCAACTTTAGGGGTTTCTTTTGGTAATTTATCTGTATTATTATTATTTTGAACCATAGCAGGTTCAGATATTATTGGTAAAATATCTTCAATTGTTTTGATGGTTTCTGTTTTTTCTATTGTATTATCAATAGCTGCAACAGATGTTTCTTTTTCTGGTGATGTTGTTATTGCAGTTTTATCTGTAACACTAGTTTGTAAAGATGGCAATGAGTTTAAATCAGTTTCAATCAAAGCAACTTTAGTGTTTTTATCTTCTAAATTTTTATCTGTAATTGCATCTATTCTTTCTGAAGGTTTGTTTGATTTGTTATTTACAATAGTTTTTGTTACAATCAATTCTGTTTCAGGTTCTTTTACAACAATATCATTTGATTGAATTACTGGATTTATTTCAGATACTTTTTCTGATGCAACAATACTATTTTCTTTAGGAACAACAGATTCAACTTTATTAGGAGTAATTATGTTATCCACAGATTCTGATTTGACTTCTTTGCTAACAACTGCTTCGTTTGTTTTTGGCATATTCACAGATAATACCCATAAATCATCTTTGTATGAATTATTTATTTTTGTATCGTGTAAGGTTTGTATTTTTTCTTTTTCAATACCTTTGTCTATATATACGTAATAATATTTTTTAATTGGATTATAAAAATAATCAGCGTTATATCCTTTACTCTTTAGAAATTTTACAAAGTTTCTTTTGTTTCTTTCTTTTGCAAAAACATTGGCTATTATATAATATTCTTTATTTACACCTTCTATATTATAATTGAATATTTCTTTTGTAATATTTTCTTTGATATTGGTTTGTACTTCTTCTGTTTTTGATGTAACAATAATAGTGTTTTTGTTTTCTGTAATAGTTTGAGAATTTATTTCTGTAAAAGGAGTACTTTTATTTTCAGTTACTAATTCAATTTTATTTTCAGTAATTGATAATGTTTTATCTTGATTTAAATCTGATTTTATATTTTCTGTAATTGAAATACTTTTATTTTCTATTATTTCATTTGGTTTTATTTCTGTGTTTGGTTTTGATTCTAGTGTATTATTGTATGTATTTATGTTCTTGTTTTCTGCAATAACTGGTAGATTAGATGTTATTACTTCTTTATTATTTGTTTCTGAAATAATTGGTTTTATTGTTTCAGAATTGATTGTAGCAATCTGATTTTTTTCAGAAATGGTATTAACAACCAATGAAGAGTTATTATTTGGTGATGGAACAACTTCTTTGTTTTGAATTACCTCAGATTTAGATTGAATACCTGTAGTATTATTGCTTTTTTCAATAACCACAACAGGATTGGAGTTATTTATTTGATTTTTTTGATCTGATATTTTTACTACAAGAGGTTTTATGATAACTTCTGAATCTTTAACTTTAACAGCTGCAACTTCTTGTTTTAGAATTTCTTGTGGCTTTTCAGTTATATTAGAATTTGAAACAATTTCGTTTGATTTATTTTCAATTTTAGCAGCTAAAACGGGAATGTTTTCGATTTTTTTAATAGAATCTGTTGAGGTAATCAATTCTTGTTTGATTTCTATAGGAATAACCTTTTTTTCTTGTTCTGTTACAGCAACATTAAACGCTGTAAAAAACAAAAAACATCTGTCTCCAGATGATTTTAATCTAATTGTTGCCTCTTTAGAATTATTTCCTATGACGGTATTATCCGGATTTGGCACAGTTATTAAAAAAGCGTCATAACCTAAAGTGTTTTTACTGTCTGGTTTTCTAGACATAAAATAATCATTACCAATAGTAATGCTACTGTTGAAAAAATTTGTTTCATCTCTTAGCAGGCTTGTCAAAGGAATGTATTTGTTTTTAGAAGTTGTTTTAAAAAGTAGTTGATCTCCTTTTAAATTATAATCTCCTTCAAGAGTTGATCCAGCAATTTTAGCTTCTACATTGCCTTCAGGTAATGTTTTAAATCCAGAAAAAACAATTTCTACCAAACGATCACTCACACCAGCAAAACCATCAAAACTAGTAATAAATTTGCCTTTCATTTGTGTATCTTCGTATATAAAAAATAAGGTCCATCCTGCAGCAACACCTCCACTTATTGTTCCTGTTGTAGCTTTTATATTGGCTACTGTATAATTCCCAAATGGGTTTTTAAGTTTTAAAACTTCATTAGTGATATCAGCATAAACAGCATAAGGAGCACTTTCTTTGAATTTTTTTACATTCAATCCATCAAAGATTACTTCCCCTTTTATATCGAGATAGTTTTCTTGATTTGGTAATTTGATTTTTATTTCTTTAAAAGATTCTCTTTTTGGATCGTCTATAATAAATTCTGTTTCTTTTACCATATGACTTGTTTTGCATAAGTAAGTTGCAGACCAATATAATCCAGCGTAAATTATTTTTTTTGTAGAAGGGTTTTCTAAAATTAATTCTGCGCTACTAGAAGAGAAAGTACTTGGATCATTATCGATATCAATATAATCCATCATAAACTCATCATTGAGTTTGTGCATATTTGTTCGGCTTGTGTATGGAACGTTTGCTCCGTTAGAGTCGACTCTATTAGTTATATTATTGGCAATAATAGTCATGTCTCCATTAACATAAGATTGATATCTTACTTTAAATGGTGCTGAAATTTGCGAAAAGCAAAATGTAGTAGAAAAAATTAAAAATGTTAAAGAAAAAATTTTCTTCATGTAATAATATTAATATATCAAAATTAATCAACGCTTTTTATTTAAAAACATTGTATTTATTATCAAAAATAGAAATGTTTTTTAAAACAATCCAAATTTGAAAGAAAATTAACTCAAATAATAATTACAAAATTGAATTTTTTAAGAAAATACTTATGTTTTAATAATAAAAATATTTGCTTTATCTTTGCTTAATGCAATTTTCAGAAATTTTAGGACAAGAATATATAAAAAGTCATTTGACAAAAAGTGCCAATTTGGGTAGAATTCCTCATGCACAATTATTTATAGGACCAGAAGGTAGCGGAACATTGTCAATGGCTATTGCTTACGCTCAGTATATCTTGTGTTTAAACATTAATCAAGAAAATCAAGGTGGTAATGATTCTTGTAATCTAAAATTTAAATCGTATACTCATCCTGATTTATATTTTATTTATCCTACCGTTACAACTGATGATGTTAAAACAAAGCCTAAAAGCATTGATTTTATTGCCGAATGGAGGCAATTTCTTAATGAAAAACCATATGGTAGCTTGTTTGATTGGTATCAAATTTTGGGAGTCAAAAACAAACAGGGAGAAATAAGAGTTGAAGATGCTCAAGATATCTTGAAGTCTTTGTCTTTAAAATCTTACGAAGGTGGATATAAAATTATGATTATTTGGATGGCTGATAAATTGAATATTCCTGCATCAAATAAATTATTAAAGCTACTTGAAGAACCGTCAGACAAGACTTTGTTTATTTTGATTTCAGAAAATGAAGAAGATATTATTCAAACTATTCGTTCTCGATGTCAGGTTTTGCATTTTAATTCATTGCCAGAAAATGTTATTACAGAAACATTAATTTCTAAATTAAATATTGACCTCAGAACAGCATCAAAAATAGCACATCAGTCACAAGGAAATTATCATAAAACCCTACAGTTACTTCAAGAAAATGGCGAAGATGTCTATTTTGAAAAATGGTTTGTAGATTGGGTTCGTGCAGCATTTAGAGCAAAAGGAAATGTAACAGCTATTCAAGATTTAATTTCTTGGAGTGAGCAAATAGCAGGTCTTGGTCGTGAAACGCAAAAGAAATTTTTACATTATTGTATCGATATGTTTCGTCAGGCATTATTATTGAATTATCAAACCACAAGTTTGGTATATTTGGAGCCAAAAATTGAAAAGTTTAAACTCGAAAATTTTGCTCCTTTTGTAAATGGTAATAATATAAATGATATATTTCGAGAACTTTCTGATGCGATGTATCATATTGAGCGTAACGGAAATGCGAAAATAATCTTAACTGATTTATCTATAAAATTAACTCGTTTAATTCATAAAAAATAAAAGTATGTTTAATGTAGCTTCCATATTAATCCTATTATTACTAGCTGTAACATTTATACAATCTGGTTACGAAAAAGCAATCTATTGGAATGATAATGTGACTTTTATGAAAAAACATTTCGAAAAAACAAAACTAAAAAACCTAATTCCTATTGCTTTGTTTCATGTTTTAGTTCTAGAATTAATTTCTGGTATATTGTGTATTGTTGGCTGTATTCAATTGATAATTAATAACGGAAGAACATTCGGACTATATGGTGGGATATTTTCATGTATTACGCTGATTATGTTGCTTTTTGGTCAACGTCTCGCAAAAGATTATGATGGCGCAAGAACAATTGTAATATATTTTATTCCTGCAGTTATTGTAGTATATTGGTTAAGTTAGTGTAAATTTATATATAAATTATTTTGTTATACTTGCTTTATACAGTTTCAATTCGTCCCAAGTAAATTTATCTCCGTGTTTTTCTTTTAATGCATTTAGTGAATCTTCTTCATAGCCTTCAAAAGCTATAGTTAATGCATAGATTTTGTCTTCTGGAAGTATTTCAGAAATAGTTATGGTTTGAGATTCTATTAATTTTGCCAAATGTGTATAAATAGTATTTTTTGTTAGTACTCTTATTTCGGCGATTTCTTTTATGGAAAGTTTTTGAAGCCATAATTCATAAGTTTCCTGTACTGTTGTCTTTTTTGGTTCTTTATTTTTCGACTTTTTTGTTGTTATATAACGCTCAATGTCAATATCGTCTTCAATAAGTGAAATATTTACTGATTTAAATTGAGCTTGAATACTTTCTAATTTATTCACTTTATAATTTTTTATTTCATTAGAAGTTAGTCTTTCTTTAGAAATAGATTCGCCAGCAGCAATAGTTTGAATTAGTTTTTGAGCTTTCATTAATTTTAAAACAGCTTTGGTTTGAAATTCTTCTAAAACAACTAGTTCCTGATAAAATGCTTTTACTTTTTTTATTCGTTTTACTTCTTCCATTTTCCATAAAATCTCTTTTACCAAGTTATCCATAGGAAGGAAAAAATAATCAAATGCAGCTTGAATTCTCTCTAAAATAAAGGAAAGATTAAGATTTTCTTCTGCAAAAAGTTTGTTTAATTGCATTACAAATTTTCTAGAAGGATCTATTAATTCTGCAACTAATGCTGCGTTTTTTATTGCCCAGATACTATGTTTTGATTTTTCTGAACTTTCGGTTTTATCTAAATAACTAAATTGATGGTTTCGCCATTCTTGTGCCAAATCTGACCAATCAAATGTGTTTTGTAAATATGAATGGATAAATTTTAATGTTTCTTGTTTCAAAACATTCTCTAAAACTAGCTCTGTTGCTTTGTTTAATGAATAATCCATTACTTCTTGATCATTCATTATCCCATTCATTCTTAAAGGCGTCAATAATATTAATCCATCTAAAGACCGTAACCTCGATAATGCTACATAAGCTTGTCCTGGTAAAAAAACTTGAGAAACATCTAAAGCAGCTTTGTCAAAAGTTAATCCTTGACTTTTATGAACCGTTATAGCCCATGCCAATTTTATAGGATATTGTACAAAAGTGCCTAGAACTTCTTCTTCAATTTCTTTTGTGTAATCATCTACTTTGTAACGAATGTTTTGCCATTCATACTTCTCGACTTCAATAGTTTTGTTCTCTTCAGGAAAATGAACCAATATTTCCTCAGGAGAAAGTGACTTTATAATCCCCATTTTTCCGTTAAAATATTTTTTTTCAAACGAAAGATCGTTTTTAACAAACATAATTTGTGCGCCAATTTTCAATTCTAATTTTTCGTCAACAGGATAAATTTTATCTGGAAAATCTCCTACAATTTCAGGCTTATAAGTCATTAAATTACCATCTAAATCCTTCAAAGATAGCGTATTCATCGTGTCTGCTTTCGCATTATGAGTAGTTAAAGTAATGTAGCCTTTGTTTGATTTTAAATCGAAATTAGGTTGAACATATTGATTCAGATTTAAAATATCTTCTTCTGAGATTTGATTGTTTCTAAGATTATTTAATATTGATATAAAAACATCATCAGTTTGTCTAAAAATCTTAGAAAGTTCAATATATAATGGCGGATTTTGTTGAATTACATGAGAATGAAAAAAGAATTTTCCGTTGTAGTATTTCCTGAGTGACTTCCATTCTTCATCCCGAATTACTGGTGGTAGTTGCAACAGATCGCCAATAAATAATACTTGAACACCTCCAAAAGGTATTTTCTTTTTGCGAACAGTTTGCATCATAAAATCCATAGCATCAAGCAAATCGGCACGAAGCATACTCACTTCATCTATAATTAGCAATTCCATATTACGAATAACTGCTTTTTTTAAACTACTCATTTTGAAGTGTCTGGCTAATGTGCTCTTGCTTTCAAATTTTATTGCTTCAGTAAAATGAGGTGTAACGTTATCGGGAATAAAACCTCCAAAAGGCAATTGAAACATAGAATGAATGGTTACACCAGAAGCATTCAATGCTGCTATTCCTGTTGGAGCAACAACAACGGTGTTTTTGTGAGAGGTTTTTATTATTTCGTGAAGAAGTGTTGTTTTTCCTGTTCCTGCTTTTCCGGTTAGAAAAATAGAACGGTTTGTTTGATTGATAAATTGTAGCGTATACCTTGCTTCTTCTGAAATTATCTGCATCAGGCTTTTAAATTAATTATTAAAATAGAAATGAAAATTCATTTGTATATTTTAAACTTCATACAAACTTAAAAAACATATTTTTAAGTAATACTATAAAATAAAAAAACCTTCAATCCAATAAAGATGAAGGTTATTGTTTAAATAAATAAAGTTTTATTTCTTTTTTTCCAAAGCCTCAATTTCTTTTTTAGCTTCAGCTTTTACGTTTGTTTTATCTTCTTTTTTTCCTTCTGATTTGTATTTATCATTCAAAAGTTTGATGATCTCTTTTGTAATATCATATTTATCTTCAGCATATAATATTGACACTGCTTCACCTGTACCGTATATGTAAGCATATCCTTTTTCTTTACCGTAGGTTTTTATAAATTTCTTAACAGCTTTTACTAAAGTGTCCATTTCTACACCACTTTCTTGTTGCAATTGTTGCACCATAGCTTGTTGAGCATATGTTAATTCTTGCTCTCTTTTTTGCAATCTCGCACCATTTTCTTGTGCCCAAGCTTGACCGTTTGCTTGTGCATTTTTTTGAAAATTTGTAGCATCCGATTTGAATCTTGCAACTTCAGCTTCTAATTCTCTACCCATTTCATCAGACTTGGCTTTGTATTTTGCCTCTATGTCTTTGGCTTCGGTATATTCTTCTAGTAATTTTGAAGTGTCAACATAAGCTGTTTTGATTTCTTTTACCTCGCCAGATTGTTTATTGCACGAAATTATAGAAAGTGCTAAAGCTATAATTACAATTGTTTTTTTCATTATTTGTTTTCGATTATATTTTAATTGAGTTCAAAAGTATTAATTTAAAATTAAAATTGTAGTTATTATTTATTTACAAAATGAATATTATAATAAATATCTATGTTTTTTATAGTTAATGTGTTGTTTTTAAATATTTTAAAACAAAATGATGGCGCAATTATTGTTTATATAAATTCTACTCCTCTAGCAGCTTTATGTCGATTTTTACATCTTTTTAATGACATAAATATGTGAAGAGTACTCTTTGTTTTTGTTTCCTTTCCAATTGGATTGTAATCCTACAGAAAAAGCCTTAAAATAATTCATCTTTCCTGTTTTGTACTTTTCTGAAAGTAATGAAACGTAGAAAGCGTCAAATTTCATTGGTAAAATTTCTATTAATTTCATTTCTTCTTTTTGAAAAAGTTTATCAATAGCCGTTTTAGAAAAATGCCATAAATGTCTTGGCACATCATATGCAGCCCAAAAAAGCCCATAATGTTTTGCGTCAAAGGAATTGAAATTTGGTACCGCAATAAGTATAATTCCGTTTGGTTTTAACAATCTTTTTAATTCTTTTATCTGATTTTCAATATTTGGAACATGTTCCAGCACATGCCACATTGTGATAACTTCAAAGGAATTATTTTCTAAATTAGAGGTGTTTTCTACAAAATGAACTCCTTTTTTTAAGGCAATTTCTTTTGCTTTGTGGCTTGGTTCAATTCCTGTAATTTGCCATCCATTTGCTTTTGCAACTACTAGAAAATCTCCTGTACCGGCACCTATATCAAGGATTTTGCCTTTGTTTTTTTGACAAGAATTGATTAGTCTCAATTTGTTTTTAAGTGCGATATTTTTTACAAATTGATATACTTTCTCAAATAAGGATCTTTGTCCGTCTGTATGTGAAATATAATCTTCACTATCATAATACTTTGGTAGTTGCGATTCGCTTGGTTGCGGATGAGTATATACCAAATCAAGTGATTCGTCTCT
Source organism: Flavobacterium sp. (assembly GCA_043744095.1). Classification (GTDB taxonomy): domain Bacteria; phylum Bacteroidota; class Bacteroidia; order Flavobacteriales; family Flavobacteriaceae; genus Flavobacterium. The sequence goes on along the minus strand of JAYTVI010000133.1, from coordinate 3,257 downwards.
ATATAAATCGAAAGTCTCTTTTGAAACAGAGTGATCTTTTACCGAAAGAAATAGTTTATTTTTTGAATGCTCCATTATTGGTTATAGTATTCGTCTTTAATTTTTTTTAGATAATTGATTGCTGTATTTTGATAAAGAGATTCTGAAAGTAAACAATCTTCATTGTAAGAATTAATCATAGATATTGCAATAAATTTGCGTTGATCTCCTTTTTTAGCATTATCAGGCAATTGATTTATCATGGCATAATTAGTGCTATTGAAATATTTTTCAAACTCAGCCGAATCATATATAAATATTTTATATTTTTCTTTATCTATAGTTATCCAAAATTCGTTTTGAAAACTATTATCCGTTTTAAATTTTATAGAAAGAAAATTTTCTAAAGGCAAATTTTTCTGATTATTCTCAAATATAAAGGCAGACAAGTTCTTTTTCCCTATTATTTCTTTTCCATTTGCCTCAATAATATAATCCGGAATTTGAATAGTTTGTCTAGAAGTGCCACAACTTATTAATAAGAAAAAAGTTGAAAACAAAATTGCCTTCAAGGAAATATAAACCGTTTTTTTGATACGTTCCACGTGAAACATTTATTTTTGTTTTATTATCTTCCCATATAAATTAGCAATACCGAAATGTCACTCGGTGAAACTCCACTAATACGAGATGCTTGAGAAATGGTTACGGGTCTTATTTTACTTAATTTTTGTTTTGCCTCAATAGACATAGACTTGATTTTATTATAATCATAATTTTCAGGGATTTTCACATCTTCTAAACGAGTGAGTTTGTCAGCGTTATTGCGTTCTTTGTCTATGTATCCTGAATATTTAACTTGTATTTCTGCTTGTTCTAATATTTCTTGATCTAGATTGTTTGCTTCGATATATTCTTTTACCTTTTCAAATTTCATCATATCTTCTAAATCAATTTGTGGTCTAGAGAATATTTTAAACATTTTGTCTGTTTGATTTACTGATGGAGTTTCTTTTGATTCTAAAATTGGATTAGCTTCTGCTTGAGTAACGCTAGTTTCTTTATAAAACGCTACCATTTTTTCAGATTGATTAAGCTTGTGCTCCATTCTTTTTAGACGTTTTTCAGAGGCGAGACCAATTTGGTAAGACATTGGTGTTAATCTAAAATCGGCATTGTCTTGTCTTAGGAGAGTTCTATATTCTGCTCGTGAAGTAAACATTCTATAGGGTTCTTCTGTTCCTTTTGTGATTAAATCGTCTATTAAAACTCCTATATATGCTTCGTCACGTTTCAGTATCATTGGTTCTTTTTCTTGAACTTTTAATGCTGCGTTTATTCCTGCCATTAATCCTTGTGAAGCAGCTTCTTCATATCCCGTTGTGCCGTTTATTTGTCCTGCAAAATACAAACCTTCAATAAGCTTAGTTTCAAGTGTGTGTTTTAATTGAGTTGGTGGAAAATAATCATATTCTATAGCATATCCAGGTCTAAAGAACTTAACTTTTTCGAAACCTATAACAGAACGTAAAGCTTTGAACTGAATATCTTCTGGTAATGAGGTTGAAAATCCGTTGACATAAACTTCTACTGTATTCCATCCTTCTGGTTCAACAAACAATTGGTGTCTTTCTTTGTCTGCAAATCGATTAATTTTATCTTCAATTGATGGACAATATCGTGGTCCAAGAGATTGTATTCTACCGTTGAACATAGGAGATCTATCGAAACCTTCTCTGAGAATATTGTGAACTTCTAGAGAAGTATAAGTCATATGACACGATCTTTGAGTCGTTAATGGTTTTGTAGCATCAGAATATGAGAACTTATCTGGTTTGACATCTCCTTTTTCTTCGTTCATTTTTGTGTAATCTAGAGAACGACCGTCAACTCTTGGTGGTGTACCTGTTTTCATTCTGCCTGATTCAAAACCAGCTTTTACTAAATCTTCTGTTATACCGAAGGAAGCGCTTTCGCCAGCTCTACCTCCACCAAATTGTTTTTCTCCTATATGAATTAATCCGTTTAGGAAAGTTCCGTTGGTGAGTACAACTGATTTTGCTTTTATTTGAATTCCTAAAGAAGTTTTTATTCCTTTTATTTTTCCGTCTTCGATAATAAGACCGCTTACCATTTCTTGATAAAAGTCGAGATTTGGTGTTTGCTCTAACATTAGTCGCCATTCTTCGGCAAAACGCATACGGTCACTTTGTACTCTTGGAGACCACATTGCTGGGCCTTTTGATTTGTTGAGCATTTTGAATTGTATAGCAGTATTGTCTGATACAATTCCAGAATATCCTCCAAGGGCATCAATTTCTCTAACTATTTGTCCTTTTGCAATTCCGCCCATTGCAGGATTGCAAGACATTTGTGCAATGTTTTGCAAACTCATTGTTACCAATAACGTTTTTGCGCCAAGATTTGCTGCTGCTGCTGCTGCTTCTGAACCTGCGTGACCTGCGCCAACTACTATAACATCGTATGTGTATTGAAACATTTTGATTTTTTTTATCTAGAATGTTTCACGTGAAACATTCTAGAGTTGTTATTGTTGTTTTTGAATTTAGATATTCAAAAAGTTTATTATTAGCCCTGATGGCAGTGGAAATCCTTTTTTTAAAATCTTTTAGTTTTAAAAAAAGATTGGAACGAACAGCAGGAATATGATTTATAAGTAAGCCTAAAGATTTTGCTTCAAAAAAATAATTTCAAAAAAATTTATTGTTCCACGTGAAACATTTGAATCTTTTCATTTTCTTTGTTGCGCATTATTTCTTCGTCTTGATCTGTTTTGTCTTTATAACCACAATAATGTAATATTCCGTGTACGAGTACTCGTTTTAATTCTTCTTCGAAAGTAACGTTAAAATCTATTGCGTTATCGGCAACTCTTTCGACTGAGATGAAAATATCTCCGTGTAATTCGTTTCCTACAGAGTAGTCGAAACTGATAATATCTGTTAAAGTGTCGTGATTGAGGTATTGTTCGTTGATTTGTGTCAGATAATCATCGTTGCAAAAGATATAATTGATGTCTCCTTCTTTCTTGTTTTCTGAAAGAATAACCTGTGATAACCAATTAGAAATTTCGGTCTCGTTGGATAATTCAAATTCGGTTTCGTAATTAAAACTAATCATTTTGTTTAAAATATTCTTGAACTTTTTGGTTAAAATTAGAGCGCAAAGGTAAACTTTGTCTGTTTAATATTTCGATGCTATTTAAATATTCTTGTAAATTGGTTGGCAAAGGTTTGCTTTGGTTGTTATATTCTTTC
>JAYTVI010000132.1:0-4662 GCA_043744095.1 Flavobacterium sp. | reverse complement strand
AATGGAATGATTTTCTTGTAGATTATTCTAAAAATCGCATTAATCAAGAAACAATTCAGCTATTACTAGATTTAGCAAAAGAAGTAAAATTAGAAGAAGCTATTTCTAGTTATTTCAATGGTGAAAATATCAATCAAACCGAAAACAGAGCAGTGCTTCACACTGCATTACGAGCATCAGGAAAAGCAACTGTAGATGTTGATGGAGAAAATATAATACCGGAGATTTTTGAAGTAAAAAACAAAATAAAAACCTTCTCAAACCAAATAATTAATGGTAAACGTCGAGGATATACCGGAAAACCATTTACAGATATTGTCAATATAGGAATTGGAGGTTCAGACTTAGGACCAGCAATGGTTGTAGAGGCATTGAAGTTCTACAAAAACCACTTGAATCTTCATTTTGTTTCAAATATAGATGGCGATCATGTCAACGAAATTATCAAAAAACTAAATCCAGAAACAACACTTTTTGTAATCGTATCTAAAACATTTACCACACAAGAAACCCTAACCAATTCAGAAACAATAAGAAAGTGGTTTTTGCAATCTGCCAAGCAAGAAGATGTTGCCAAACATTTTGTGGCAGTATCTACAAACATCAAAAATGTTACCCAATTTGGCATCAATGAAAATAATATTTTCCCAATGTGGGATTGGGTTGGAGGACGATTTTCGTTATGGTCTGCAGTAGGATTGTCTATAAGTTTGTCTGTAGGTTTTGATAATTTCGATAGTTTATTGAAAGGTGCAAACAAAATGGATAACCATTTCAAAACAACAGATTTCAAGAATAATATTCCAGTAGTATTAGCACTTTTGAGTATTTGGTACAATAACTTTTTTGGAGCCGAAAGCGAAGCCTTAATTCCATATACACAATATTTACAGAAACTTGCGCCATATTTACAACAAGGCATTATGGAAAGCAACGGAAAAAGCGTATCTCGTGCCGGAAAACCAGTAAATTATCAAACAGGAACTATCATTTGGGGAGAACCAGGAACCAATTCGCAACACGCATTTTTTCAATTAATTCACCAAGGAACCAAATTAATTCCGACAGATTTTATAGGTTTTGTAAAACCATTATACGGCGACGAAGATCATCACAATAAATTAATGTCAAACTTTTTTGCACAAACCGAAGCATTATTAAACGGAAAAACCGAAGCAAAAGTGCAAGAGGAGTTCAATAAACAAGGATTAGATAAAGATAAAGCAACATTTTTATTGCCTTTTAAAGTTTTTGAAGGAAACAAACCTACAAATACATTTTTAATACAGAAACTTACTCCAGAAACCTTAGGTTCACTGGTTGCATTATATGAGCACAAAATTTTTGTACAAGGAATTATCTGGAATATTTTTAGCTACGATCAATGGGGAGTTGAATTAGGAAAACAATTGGCAAATTCAATTCTAGAAGAAATAAATACCGAAACTGTTCACAAACACGATTCGTCTACAGAAATGTTGTTGAATTATTACTTAAAAGAAAAAAAATAATCAATCTAAATAGTATAAAACCATAAAAACAATTCTGTTATTTTATGGTTTTTTTGTTATATTTGAAATTCTAAAATTCAAAAGATGGTATATACATTTATTCAAAAATTTCATTCTGGCTGGGCATATTTGGTATTATTACTGTTAGTAGTAGCGGTTGTAAACGCATTAATTGGAATGACTTCAAACAAAGAATTTACTCCAAAAGATAGAAAAATAGCACTTTTCGCATTGATAGCAACACATATTCAATTAGTAATCGGATTAGTGTTATATTTCGTTTCACCTCTAGGACTTGCTGCTTTAGGACAAATGAGTGATAAAGCACTTCGATTAACATCATTAGAACATCCGTTAACTAATGTTATTGCAATTGTGTTGATTACAATAGGTTGGTCAAAACATAAAAAAGCAGTTGATAGCAAGGCAAAATTTAAAGAAATTACTGTTTTTTATGGTTTAGGTTTGTTGTTGATATTGAGTAGAATACCATGGTCACTTTGGTTTTAAATTCAAAAATAATAGAGTCCTAATAAGGGCTTTTTTTATCTAGGAACGATTTTTGAACAATCGTTTTTAATTAAAATAAATACAAATGAAAAAAGCATTTACGATAATTTTTATTTTAACCATTTTTGGATTTGCAAATAGCCAAAACAAAACCAGCAAATTAAAAATGCCTTTTGCTAAGGATTCTTTAAAAAAAGATAAATTGGCAATTGTACAACCTCCAATTATATTTAATGATTCGGTAATTAGCATTAAAAAGAAAGAGAATTTTAAATCTTTTAAAACTAATGTTCATGCTTCCTATTATGCTGACAAATTTAATGGCAGGAAAACCGCAAGTGGTCAAAAATTTGATAATTCAAAATATACTGCAGCCCATAGAAAATTACCTTTTGGAACAAAACTTAGAGTTACCAATGAGGCTAACGGAAAATTTGTAATTGTAGAAGTTACCGATCGCGGACCATTTATTAAAGGACGAGAATTAGATTTGTCTAAAAAAGCCTTTATGGAAATTGCTTCTAATAAAAATAGCGGAACGGTTACCATAAAAATAGAAGAGGAAATAAAATAATTACCAGTTTTTGAAAGGATTTTTGCTTAAATAAGCGTTATAATATCGTTCGTCATTTGTCACTTCTTTTCCTAACCAATTTGGTTTTATAAAAGCTTCATTTTCGTCTCTAAGTTCTATTTCTGCAATGATTAATCCTTCATTTTCACCAGAGAACACATCAACTTCGTAAGTGTGTTTTCCTGCTTCTATTTCGTATCGGGTTTTTTGAATAACTCCTTTCTCGCAAATTGCTAATAATGGTTTGGCTTCTAATAAAGATATTTCAGTTTCCCATTCAAAACGAGTAGTTCCAGTTGCATTTCCTTTTCCTTTTATGGTTAGAAAGCCACTTTCGCCTTTTATACGCACTCTTACAGTTCGATCAGGATTAGAATTAAGATATCCTTGAGCAATAGTGTGTTTTGTGTGTGCTTGTTGTATAAAATCTTCAGAAACAACCAAAAATTTTCTTTCTATTTCTACCATTTTTATTAATTAATGTAAAGTTATTCTCAAAAGTACTATTATTTTAAAAACCTTTGTGAAACTTGCGGGCTAACTTCCTAAATGTTTTTTATAAATTTGTTGTAATGTCTGAAATAAACTCCAATAGAAAGATTATACACGTAGATATGGATGCTTTTTACGCATCTGTAGAGCAATTAGACAATCCAGCTCTAAGAGGAAAACCTGTAGCTGTTGGTGGCAACGAGATTAGAGGTGTTGTTTCAGCAGCAAGTTACGAGGCAAGAAAATTTGGCGTTAGAAGTGCCATAAGTGGTTTTCTTGCAAAGAAAAATTGCCCCGAATTAATATTTGTAAAACCAAGATTTGACCGCTATAAAGAAATATCCTATAAAATAAGAAAAATATTTTATGACTATACCGATTTGGTCGAACCACTTTCGTTAGATGAAGCTTATCTTGATGTTACACAAAACAAAAAAGGAAATCCTAGCGCCACATTAATAGCACAAGAAATTAGAAAACGCATTTTTGATGAATTAGGACTTACAGCTTCGGCAGGAATTTCTATCAATAAATTTGTTGCCAAAGTAGCTTCTGATTATAACAAACCAAATGGTCAAAAAACAGTCAATCCAGATGAGGTTTTAGTATTTTTGGAAGAGTTGCCAATTCGAAAATTTTATGGAGTAGGAAAAGTCACTACCGAAAAAATGTATCAATTAGGAATTTTTACTGGTTTGGATTTAAAAAGTAAACCTTTAGAATTCTTAGAAAAACATTTCGGAAAATCAGGTACCTACTATTATTATGTTGTTCGAGGTATTCATAATAGTGAAGTAAAATCAGATAGAATTACAAAATCTGTTGCAGCAGAACATACATTTAATGAAAATTTGTCTTCAGAGATTTTTATGCAAGAAAAACTCGAAATCATTGCAGGAGAATTAGAAAGAAGGTTAAAAAAACACAATATTGCGGGAAAAACAGTGACTTTAAAAATTAAGTATAGCGATTTTACACAACAAACTAGAAGTAAAACGTTGCCTTATTTTATCTCAGACAAAGCATTAATGTACGAAACCGCAAGAGAATTATTGTATCAAGACCGAATGAAAGACTCGGTAAGATTGTTAGGAATATCTTTAAATAATTTAAATACTGAAATAAAGAAAACAGTTGTAGTACAGTTAAAATTTGATTTTTAGACATAAAAAGTAAGATTGCTTATGATTTTAAAAAAAACTCCGTTTCATTTTTGAAACGGAGTTTTACTTGTCACAAATAATTATCTCTTAATCACCCGCATTGTTTTGACATTATCACCTTGAGAAACTACTATGTTATAGACACCAGCAGGAAATGTACTCCCTATTTCTTGTGTGCCAATCTCAGTTGCTGGTATATCTTTAGAATCTATTAAACGCCCAATCATATCATATGTTTTTACAAACACTATTTGATCACTTGATGTATTAATCTCTAGTTTGAATGCTGTAGCAAAAGGATTTGGATAAGCATTTGCTTCAAAAATAGTATTTGCAATATTACTTAATCTACCACCAGGATTTGAGTTTGTCTGAACTTGACATACACTACCATAAACTGGATTTCCTAATG
>JAYTVI010000131.1:0-4663 GCA_043744095.1 Flavobacterium sp. | reverse complement strand
TGTGAGTTTAGGAATACTTGGACTAAACGAGGATTTTGTGCGGCTGAATGAGATAATGAGTTGACTAATAATACTTTTCAATAATAGATTTTAATGATTTAAAACCATTCTCTTCAAATAATTCTAGTAGTTTATTTCTATCATAATAAACATCTAATTTTTTTGGTTTTAACTTACCCTCATTAATAATGTTTAAATATTCTATTGCATCATCTTCATAATTACTTGAAGTTATATATGAGCCTTTATAAACATATTCCTCTGAAATGTCCTTGGTAAATCTATCTTTTAAAAATGGTAGCGTTTTTGAAAAAAACCATTTAACAGTATTTTTTGTTTCATAATCTCCTAAAGGAATATTATATTTAGCGTGATAACCTTTTAATTCAACTACAACTATTTCTTTAGGATTGGATGATTTTATAATATAATCGTATTCATATCCTTCTTTTTTTTCTTGTAGAGTTTCTTCATCTAAACTACTTTTAGAATAGTAATAATTTGGTATAATCTCTGCATTTGGATACTGTTGTTTTAATAATTGAAACAACATTACTTCAAATAAAGTTCCTTTCAAAGCTTTTAATTGATCTTCTTGACCAGACGATTTTATAGTGTCTAAAGTTTCTTTTATAGTTTTTTCGAAATCTTCATTATCTGCTAAACCTTGATTTACCTGTAATTTAGATACATTAGATAGGATTGAAAAATATTAGAACCATAAATAGAGCCAATATCATAACATAGAAAACCTAAACTTTTAATTGTATTTAATATATATTCTGAACAACTTTTATAAATTACTATTGGCATTACTTTTCGAATACCAGTTGAGACAGAATTTATATTTATTTGAATACGACTTAAAAAGCCATCTAAATCATATTGTTCATAATCTCTTGATATAACAATATCAATCACTACCAATGTTTGTTTTTCCTTTTCTACTGCTAATTTTGTTGAAACAGGATTAATACCGGTTGTTTTAGTATAACCAAAAGCATCCCATAACAAGTTGTTGTGCACTGCTCCAATAGAAGGTGTGTTTTTGTTTTTGTAAATATTATTTAAACTTAGAATTAAGTTTGACTTTATTAACCAATCTAGAATATCTTTTACAAAAATTGCATCTAATTTTAGCTTTCTAAAATGATTACTAATTAATATTTCATCAGTTGCCTTTTTACTTTGGTGTATGATGTATTTTACATTATTAACATCTGTTTTAAAGTATACAATTTCAAAAGTTTCAATATGATTAATTAAATCATCTAAAAGATTTATTTTAGAGCTTAATCTATCAAGAGGTGACGCTGTTATTTTTAAAGCTTCATAATAAGATATAATGCCCTCATTTTTATCTAAACATTCCAGCAGTCGAAATAAAGGTGGCCTAAATACAAATGCAATCTCTTTGATTATGTCTTTATTTAATATTTCATTTTGAGAAAAATAAACATATTGTCCTTTACCAAATGTTAAAGGTGCTGAAGATTTAATGCACCTTTTTTTTACTGAACGTTCAAGTATCTTACGAGCATTTAAATTATTTACATTAAATTTAGAAGAAAGCAATTCACATATTTGATTACTCACCAGGAATTTATCTTTTGCTAGTGCTTTAACTATAAAATTGTCGTAACTGTTTTTGTTTTCTGTAATCATTCTATATATATGTCACACTGCCCTTATCTTTATATTATTCTTTCATTTACAGCAAACAAAAAAAATTTAAAAAGAATAATTAATTTTAAATAAAGCATTGAAATTCAGTGTTTTATTTTTGTTTGAAAATAAATTAAAATAATAAAAGAAGTTATTTTTTGTCACTAATTTAAATTTTTATCTAATATAAGTTGTTAGATCACTACACCATCCATTAATTTTTAAGTTGATTTTTTCTCCTTTGGAATTTTCTTCAAATGGATTATATTTATACCATTCGTCAGTTTCGGCACTATAAATAGCTATATAATTAAAAGTTAAATCACCTCCTAAATAGGGACCTGTAACACTTACAAGATAAGGTTGAGAAGAGTTAGGCTTTGTTTCTGGGTAAGAAATCCAATTCATAATTTTTTATTTTTTAGTATTGTTTCAATATCTATTATTTTAACATTCGATATGCTGTAAATATCATTAAGATAAATGGCTACAATGTTATTTTTCAAAAGGTGCGTTTCAAGTCTTTTATCCAAACCACCGCTTTTTGAAAGTACATTTTTATTCATTGCTTTTTTACTTTGAACAAACTTGAAAACCATATCATAACTTAAAACATACAGTTCTTTTTTCTTTTTTGATGGATTTAAATACAATTGAACTAAATCAGCAAAAACTTGCCTTTTTCTCATTCCATTGGCTTTTCCTTCTTGCCATTTTGAAAACTTAAATTCTGCTATCCTTTTGTCGGTAACTAAATCTATTCCTTCTCCATCGGCACCAGATGCTAATGATAAATTCTCAATTACTTCATCATCATCTAATATTAACGGTAAACACTTGATAATTCCACTAGCGTGAAGCATTTCATCTATTTGAGCACTTAATCTTTTTACTTCAAGTGCAGCTTCATATAATCCTAAAGGTTGGTTTATTTGATTTTTACCTTTTCCTATTAATTCTGCTCTGAGAACATTTAGATTTTGCTTTAGGTTTTCACCTTTAAAATCTGCTACAATTTTTAATGCTTTTGATGTCTCCATAAATTTTATAAACTATCTGAAAAATCTTCCCCTAATAACTTGGCTTGTTCCAATATTGTTTTTACAGCAGTTTCTTGTAAGTCTGGTGGATAGCCGTATTTTTTAAGAATACGTTTTATCATCACTCTCATTTTAGCTTGAACACTTTCCTTTTTGTCCCAATCAATAGTTACTGAATTACGCACACTATCAACTAATTCTCTTGCGATTGTTTTTAGGATATCATCACCTAATACTTTTACGGCACTGTCTGAAACTTCTAAAGCATCATAAAAAGCTAATTCTCGGAAATCAAGGTTTAGTTTATCTCCTCGTTTATCTGCTTCTTTTATTTCTCTCGCCATTCTAATCATTTCTTCAATGACTTCGGCTGCTGTGATGGCATTATTTTGATAGCGTTTTATAGCATCGGATAGCATTTCTGAAAACTTTTTACTTTGGATTATATTTTGTGAAGAACGTTTTTTAATCTCATCATTTAATAATCTTCGTAGTAATTCTAAAGCCAAATTCTTTCTTGGCATATCTTTTAATTCTGCCAAAAATTCATCTGATAGAATTGATATTTCGGGTTTTTCAATTCCTGCCACATCAAAAATATCAATCACCTCTGTTGAAATTAAAGCATCTGAAATGATTTGTCGTATTGCTGTTTCTACCTCTTCATCACTACGTTTTTTGATACTTTCTCTTAATTTTGATATACGTGCTTTAATGGCTTGAAAGAAGCTTAAATCATCGCGAATTGCTAGTGCTTTAGGATGTGGAACTGATATAGCAAATGCCTTAGAAAGATTACCCACATTTGTACTAAATCTATCTTTTCCGTTATCTAATCCTAAAACATAATCGGTAGCATCTAACAGAAATGTTAGTTTTTGTCTTGGTTCTAAATCAAAGAATTTTTTGTAATCGAACTTGTCAAACAAATCAACAGTAATTTCATAAAACTCCTCCATTTTGGCAACAGCTTCTTCTTGATTAAATTCGATTTTTCCTTTACCACCGCTTGAAGTATAGATGCTTAATGCTTTCTTTAAATCTTGTGCAATACCCAAATAATCAACAATTAAACCGCCTTCTTTGTCTTTGAAAACTCGATTTACTCTTGCTATTGCTTGCATTAAATTGTGACCTGACATTGGTTTATCTACATACAATGTATTTAAACAAGGAGCATCAAAACCAGTCAACCACATATCACGAACAATAACTAATTTTAAGCCATCGTTGGGGTCTTTTAATCTATCGCCTATTGCTTTTCTTTTGGGTTTATTTCTGATGTGTTCTTGCCAATCTAAAGGATCGGATGACGAACCTGTCATAATTACTTTGATAACTCCTTTGTCATCATCATTACTATACCATTCTGGGCGTATTTTAATAATTGCATCGTGCAATGCCACACAAATTCGGCGGCTCATACACACAATCATTCCTTTACCATCAAAAACTTCTGCTCTTTGCTCAAAATGTTTTACCAAATCGGCTGCTACTTGTTGTAATCGCTTTTCGCTACCAACAATAGCTTCTTGTTGTGTCCATTTCGCAAAACGCTGTTGGCGTTCTGTAAGTTCGTCTTCTTCTGTGACTTCCTCAATGCGTTGGTCAATGATGCTTTGTTCTTCTTCTTTTAATTCTATTTTAGCTAATCGACTTTCATAGAAAATACGTACAGTTGCACCATCTTCAACAGCTTGTTGAATATCATAAACATCTACATATTCGCCAAAAATGGCTTGTGTATTTTTATCTTCATTTTCTATTGGTGTTCCTGTGAAACCTATAAATGATGCATTTGGTAAGGCATCACGCATATGACGAGCATAACCATCAATAAAATCGTATTGACTGCGATGTGCTTCATCCGCAACCACGACAATATTTCTACGGTCAGACAATTTTGGATATTCTCCGCCTTTTTCTTCGGGCATAAATTTTTGAATGGTTGTAAAAAC
>JAYTVI010000130.1:0-17091 GCA_043744095.1 Flavobacterium sp. | reverse complement strand
GGTAAACAAAAAAGCGAGCAACTCTGATGAGCAGGATCGCAATAGTGTGTTCCAGTTTTCGCTGGGCTATTTGTTTAACTAGTTTGTGGAGAAATCCGATAGCGCAGATTTACAATCAGTGCGCATTAAAATATAAAAACTGCGAGTAATATTATAGCTTTCATTTTTTTGATTATTATATCCATTGAAAATATTGGTATGCATGGATTACAAATCCGCGCCATCGGGTATAAAAAAATCCCGTCTCATGATAAGACGGGATTAAATATTGAAAGCTTAGACTGATTACTTATCCTAAAGCGGCTCTTTTGAAACCTGTAACCTTTACATTAGCATCAACAGATTTGATGTAAGCGGCTACGCTCATCGCGCTGTCTTTGATATAATCCTGGTTTACCAAAGTGTTGTCTTTGAAGAAACGACCTAATTTTCCTTTAGCGATATTTTCTATCATTGCTTCTGGTTTTCCTTCTTGACGCAACAAATCTTTTGCAATTTCGATTTCTTTTGCAATAACATCTGCATCAACTCCAGCTTCGTTTAAAGCAATTGGATTCATTGCAGCTGCTTGCATTGCTACATTTCTTGCAGCTTCTTCTGCTCCAGCTGTATTTGCTGAAAACGCTGTTAAAGTAGCGATTTTGTTTCCTGCGTGTATGTAAGATCCTATAAATGCACCTTCTAATTTTTCAAAAGAAGCGATTTCGATTTTTTCGCCAATAACACCTGTTTGCTCAATTAATTTTTCAGCAACAGTAATTCCGTTAAAATCTGAAGCTAAGAAAGCTTCTTTTGTAGCATAGTTGATAGCTTGGTTAGCCAAATCTGTAGCTAATTTTACGAAACCTTCGTTTTTACCAACGAAATCTGTTTCGCAGTTTAATGTAATAACTACACCAACTGTTTTTGCGTCGTTCACGACAGCTATTGCAGCACCTTCTGTAGATTCTCTATCAGAACGGTTTGCTGCTACTTTTTGACCTTTTTTACGCAAATTTTCGATTGCTAAATCAAAATCTCCGTCAGATTCTACTAATGCTTTCTTGCAGTCCATCATTCCGGCACCAGTAATTGTTCTTAATTTATTTACATCTGCAGCAGTAATTGTTGCCATTTTATTTAAATTTGTTAAAAAAGAAGTCGTTTTGTTGAGAATGGATACAAAAGTAAACACGCATCAGCAAAACGACTTTATCCTAATGTTATTTTTACTCTTCTGTTTTTTCAACTTCTTCAGTTGCAGCAGCTTCAGCTACTACTTCTGGCGCAGCTACATCAGCAACTTCTTCTACAGCATCGTTAGCCTTATCAACAACAGTATCTTCTGATGCAGCATCAGGGTTTCTGTTTGATAGACCATCAATAACTGCAGCAGTTACTAGAGATAAAATTTTATCGATAGATTTAGAAGCATCATCATTTGCTGGTATTACATAATCAACCTCACGTGGGTCAGAGTTTGTATCAACCATTGCAAAAACTGGAATGTTTAATTTTTGAGCTTCTTTTATTGCGATGTGTTCTGCTTTTATATCTACTACGAACAATGCAGCTGGTAGTCTTGACATATCAGCGATTGAACCTAGATTTTTTTCTAATTTAGCACGAAGACGATCTACTTGCAAACGCTCTTTTTTAGACAGCGTCATGAATGTTCCGTCTTTCTTCATTTTATCAATAGAAGCCATTTTTTTAACGGCTTTTCTGATTGTTACGAAGTTAGTCAACATTCCACCTGGCCATCTTTCAGTGATGTAAGGCATGTTTGCTGCTTTTGCTTTTTCTGCAACGATATCTTTTGCTTGTTTTTTGGTAGCAACGAATAATATTTTTCTACCAGATGCTGCGATTTTTTTCATAGCTTCGTTAGCTTCTTCAATTTTCGCTGCAGTTTTATATAGATTGATAATGTGAATTCCATTACGCTCCATATAAATATAAGGAGCCATATTTGGATCCCATTTTCTAGTCATGTGTCCGAAGTGAACACCTGCTTCTAGTAATTCTTTTACTTCTACTTTGTTTGACATTTTTTATTTAGTTTACGTTCTGTTGATTAGCAATGTGTTTTTTAGAGGTTATGAGTTTAGGATGGTTATGAGTTTAGGTTACTAAACTTTTAAACTTCTAAACTTCTAAACTTTTATACCCATTTAGATGCTAAACTAATTATCGCCTCGGCGAATAACAAAAACATTGTTTTTTATATTTTGATGCTGAAATTTTTTCAGCATCTCTTTGAGAATCTAAAATAAATTCAGAATGAATATTAACGTTTAGAGAATTGGAATCTCTTACGAGCTTTTTTCTGACCGAATTTTTTACGTTCAACCATTCTTGGATCTCTTGTTAACAAACCTTCTGGTTTTAAGATAGCTCTGTTTCCTTCGCCAACTTCACACATTACTCTAGCCAAAGCCATTCTTACTGCTTCTGCTTGACCTGTTGAACCACCACCATAAACATTTACTTTTACGTCATAGTTTGTTACGTTTTCTGTCATAGACATTGGTTGTAACACTTTATATTGTAAAGTTGCAGTTGGAAAATAGGTTGCAAATGGTTTTTTGTTTACCGTGATTACTCCTGTTCCTTCTGAAACATATACACGTGCAACGGCACATTTTCTTCTACCGATTTTGTGAATTGCTCCCATTATTTTAAATCGTTTAGGTTAACGGTTTTAGGTTTTTGGGCACCTTGTTTGTGCTCTGATCCTACTACCACATTTAAATTTCTGAAAAGTTCTGCTCCTAATTTGTTTTTAGGTAACATTCCTTTTACTGCTTTTTCTACTAAAGTTGCTGGGTTTTTTGATTGCAATACTTTGGCAGTTAAAGTTCTTTGTCCTCCTGGATATCCTGTATGACGTACGTATACTTTGTCATCCATTTTTGTTCCAGTTAGGTTAATTTTCTCTGAGTTGATAACGATAACGTTATCTCCACAGTCCACGTGCGGCGTGTAACTTGGCTTGTACTTACCTCTCAAAATCATAGCGACTTTGGATGCAAGACGACCTAAGTTGTGACCGTCAGCGTCTACCACAATCCATTCTTTGGATACGGTTGCTTTGCTTGCTGATACTGTTTTGTAGCTTAATGCGTTCACAATAATTTATTTTAATTAAACATTCCATTCCCAATAAAGGGAGTGCAAAAGTACAAATAATTATTTATAATACAAATACCTTTTAATCATTATTTTAAGGGTTTGTTTTTGAGGTGTTATTTTTGTAGAAATGAACCTTATAGACACTCAAATGATGACTCTTTTAGCCCTGACGGAAGTGGAAATCCTGTTGTTGTGTGGTTGCTTTGCAAGCGCACAATGACAGATTGTAGCGTACGGCAGGAATAGGGTTTGAAAAAAAAGCCTAAACCATTTGCTCCTAAATTGATTTATTGCAATAGTTTTCTTATTTTTACCAATCAAATTATGACATATGAAATCGCCATTAATAACGAGTTTGTTGCAAACAAACACAAATAAATAAAAAGGAGATACCATATATGACAAACAAAAAATAAATTTTACAGATATGAAATCTAAAGCCACATTAAAACAAATTGCAAAGGAACTTCATGTTTCGGTATCGACTGTTTCTAAAGCATTGAATGATAGTCCGGAGATTAGTAATCAAACTAAAGTTAGGATTCAGGAATATGCTAAACTGAAAAATTATAAACCCAACGTGATTGGGTTAAATCTTAAGAACAGAAAGACGAAAACTATTGGTGTGATTATTCCTAATATTTTGAATTCGTTTTTTGCTAAAGTTTTTACTGGTATTGAGAAAGTTGCCGATGAGAAAGGGTATAATGTGATTACTTGTATTTCTAACGAATCGCTTGAAAAAGAAGTGCATACACTAGATATGTTGAGCAATGGTACTATTGATGGTTTTATATTGTCTATATCTGAAGAGGCTCAGAAATTGCAAGAGTTTAATCATTTTACTGCGATTATAAATGATGGTACTCCTATTGTTATGTTTGACAGAATTTCTGACGATGTTACATGTGATAAGGTTATTGTTGATGACTTGGACTCTGCTGTGAATGCTATGAACCATTTGATTGCTTCTGGTTGCAAAAAAATCGCTTTGTTTTCGTCTATTGATAATTTGAGTGTTGGGAAATTGAGAGCAAAAGGTTATTATGAGAGTTTTGTGAAAAATGGTTTGAAAGTGGATGAAAACCTAATTGTTCTTGCTGATTCTGAAAATGAATTTGACAAAAAAACAACTGGCTTTTTTGATAAACATACTATAGATGGGATTTTTGCTCTTGATGAACATGCTTCTGTTTCTGGAATGAAGATGACTTTGAAAAAAGGTTTGAAAATTCCGCAAGATATTTCTATTATAGGTTTTGCAGATGGTGTTTGGTCTAGACGTATGACACCAAGTATGTCTACTATAAGCCAACATGGTCCAGAAATTGGTGAAGCTGCTGCAAAATTATTGATAGAAAGACTTGAAAGCAAAGAAGAAAATCTTACTTATAGAACTACTGTGATAAAAACAGAATTGAGACAACGTGAGTCTACTAGAAAATTATAGTTTTTTTTCTTGATAGGTTTTAAGGTAGTTCTCTACAAACATTTTTTTGATTTGATGGTGGCTTAAATCTGAGTCTATCTCTTCCTTATTGCAATACATTGAATTTTGAAACCCATTAGCAATCCAATTTTTTATAAAAATTTTGTTTTTAGAAATAATATGTATTGGTGTTTGGTATGAATTGTCTTTGTTTGTAAGTATTGGCGGTTGATGATCTCCAAAAACGATAAAGATTGCATCTGAATCTTTTTTTAGAATTAAATCTTCTATCACTTTTAATTGATATTTGATTGCGGTGAAATAATTTTCTATTTGATTGGATGATTGGTTTTTGATGGTTTTAAAAACATCTGATGTGGCAACATTACAATCTTCCCAATTTTTAAAAAGTTGTGTTGGTGAATCAAATGGATAATGTGAATTTATCGTTTCTACAAAAAATGAAATTGGTTTGTTTGGATTATGTTCTTTTATCAATTGTATCGATTTGTTTAACAAATATTGATCTGGTGCTGACGGACCAAGATTAAAACGAATGCCTTTATACTCTAAATCTTTATATTTTATTACGTTTTTTGTACCAAGAAACTCAAGAATTTCGTCCCACTCTATTTTATAATTCTCAAAACCTCCTAATCCTGCAATTAAGTAATTTTCGTATCCTATTGTTTCCAGAATATCAAATATAGATTGGGTTTTGTATTTGGACTGGTTATAAAATAATTGTCTGTAAATAGCATCGCTTTTTATATTAATTCCTTTGAGAAATGAGCTATAAGCCACCCAAGATTTTCCGCCTGTTACTGTAGAATTTGATAATGATGATGCCGTTTGCCAACCGTTTTCAGAAAATGATTTATCGATTTGGCTGGCTAAAATTTTATATTTTTGTGAATAAATTTCATTTTCATACAAAATAGCTCCGTAAGATTCTAAAGCAATAAAATAAATGTTTGGTTTTTGAGAAAAGGAATGCTCATTTGGACTAGGAAGTACGCTGTTTTTTATTATTAAAGGAATATTACGAATATCTTCTTTTGCTTTTTTGTTAAAAAAACGATTTGCTAACAACACAAACGTAGTCATTTGAATACTAAAATAAAGCAGATAATGAAAATCAAATTCTGTATTGAAGCGAAATGGATTTATTTTTTTTATTAAACAAAAACTTATTGTTGCAATCAATATTACAACACAAAAAACAATGAATACGGTAACTTTTTTCTCATATAGTATAGATAACAAAAAAGTATTTAGTAACCATAAAGCAATTAGAAAAACAACAAATACAACTATTCCGAATATAAATTTTGCTTTAAAGCCATTATAACCAATTTTTAGTCCTTGTTCGATGAGATTTATATCAGTAGAAATAGCTGGATATGTTTTGTAAATACTATAAATGCTGTAATGATAGTAAAAAATAATAAGTGTAGTTGTGTAACAAACACCAAGAACAAACTTTGCGATTTCTATAGGAATTGCAGATTTGAATACAACTAGCAATAGTACTACAATCGTATATTCGAGATTGATTCTAAAAATATCGTCATTAAATCTCGCCATTAATGGTGTTATTCTAAATTTTCCATCAACAAAAAATTCTTTGACTGGGAAAAATGTAGATGTTTTCTTGTTTAAAAAAAATCTAGGTAATAATAAAAGAAAATTTAAAATCAAAAAGAGTGTAACTTCTATCATAAGCACTGTTTTTATTCCTCAAAACCAGCCCAAGCATTGGGGTTTTCTTTTATCGAAACACCAATTTTACCTTTAAAAAAAGTATTGGTTTTGTTAGAAATTTCATCAAAAACATATTTTGCGACAAACTCAGTCGTTGTTAGTTTTCCTTTAAAAATTTCTAAATCATCTAGGTTTTGATAATCTAGTTTCTTCAATGTTTCTTTCACAATTTGATGTGCCAAACCAATATCGATCACTACATTATGTTCATCAATCGTTTCTGATTTGAAAGTTACATCTACCACAAATGTTGCACCGTGAACGTTTTGAGCTGGTCCAAAAAAAGGATGAGGCAACGAATGTGCTATCATCATACTTTCTCTAATTTTTACAAAATACATAGTTTTAATATTTTACAACCGTTATAAAATCGTTTATCGGTTCGTTATTTCTTATTTTTTTAAAAAAATCTGGCAATTCTTCAAACGGTAAATATTTTGTAATAAAAGGAAGAAAATCAACAATGTAGATGAGTTTTTCTGCCAATTGTTTACGTGATTTAAAGTCGTATTCTTGCTTCATATCCAATGGAATTTCTGATACTTGCGAACTGATTATTTGTAATCGTTTAAAATGAAAATCAATTCCTAATTGTAAGCAAACTGGTGTGTTTCCGTACCAACTTAACTCTATTATTTTGCCTTCGATTGCGCAATGATTGATGCAATATTGCAATCCGTTTGCGTTTGCTGAAACATTAAAACAAATATCATAATCGATTTTAGAATTGCAAAGAGTAAAACCCCATTCGACTAGTTTTTCTTTTTTAACTTGATTTGTTTCTTGAATATAAACTTCGGCTTGACTATATTTTTTTAATGTTTGAGCCAACAAAATTCCGATACTTCCTGTGCCACAAACCAAAACCAAATCTCCTTTTTTGACTTTAGATGTCCAAATTGCATTGATTACAGTTTCTAAATTCGAGAGTTGTGTTGCCACAATCGGATTGGTTTCTGGAGACAAAACATAACAATTATCACGACTAACATTTGTTTTGTTTTGATGTGGATGCATCAAATGTACCCAATTATTATCATCGGTTTGTCCTACTAATGAATATCCATATTTTATAGGAAATTCAAAACTTCCTTTCATATATGGAACATTCATTTTTTCGAACATTCCAATCGGTACATTACCTGTTGCTACTATTTTTTCGGTACCTAAACTAAGTGCCGAATAGCCGCTTTTTATGAAAACAGTATTTTCTAAAGGCAATTTATCAATGATTTCTGATTGTATTTCAGAATGATTTTTATCAATATGCCAAAATGATTTTGCTTCCATAATTTACAAATTTGAAACAGTCATTATTGCATTTCCCATCTTAAAATATTGTGGTTTTTTGAGTAAAATAGCTTGGTCAAGTTCTTGTATTTCCTCAAGTTCTATGCTGTTTTTGCCAGAGCCAAAAAACATTGGAGCAATATGAAATTCTATACGAGAAACCATCTGTTCTTCTATAAAATTCCGAATAGTTTGTGCACCACCTTCAATTAAAATAGAGTGAATCTCTTTTTGTTTTAAAATTTTTAATAATTCTTTTGATGAAATGGTGTTTTCAACATTATTTACAGCAATAACTTCGGTCTCGTTTGGTAAATTCTCATAAATTAAATTATTGTTACTAAGCAAAAAAGTTTTGCCTTCATAAAGATTTTCCAGTTCAATTTTAGAATTAGAAATAATTACTTTTATTGGATTTTTGCCTTTTACCAACCTTACATCCAATCGTGGTTTGTCTAATCTAAATGTATTGCCTCCTATGAGAACGGCATCAACCAAAGCTCTAATTCTGTGAGCATGAACTAGGTTTTCAGGATTTCCAATCCATTTTGATTTTCCAGTAACAGTTGCAATTTTCCCATCTAGAGTTTGAGCAAAATGCACACAAGTATAAGGTATTTCGGTGTTTTTATTAACCAAAATATATCCTAAATATAAGGAGAATATTTTTTTAATTTTTTTTGAAATACTAGAAGAATATTCGACTTGATAGAAATCTAAAATTTGAATTTCGTTTGGGTTAAAACGAATTAATGCATTGCAATCATTGGGTAAAATAGTTTTTTTGCTTTTTTCGGCTGTGAAAGTATTTGATATTATAATCGTGTCAAATTCAGGATTTATAGTTGCATAAACTTCCTTTATCTGTAAGAGTAATTCCCAATATCTTGTTTTTATTTTCACTTGACCTTTGATTTTAATTGGTGAAATTGGAGAAAAATATCGTTCCAATATTTTTTTATAAACATGAGAACAAATAATCCAAACTGCAAAAAGGAAATCAAAGATACAACCTTTGCGTCTTCTGAAATGATTATCAAATTAGTAATTGCAATAAAAACAAGTAAATAAAGATAAACAAAACGGGAAGGTGTGGTTTTGTTTTCTAGAATTTTATAGAAAATAAAAACATTCAAAAGATTAGAAATTGCAATCGTTATCAAGGCACCATATATTTTAAAAAGTGGAATCAAAAAATAAAAACAACCACACATTAATAAAATTTTTGCAACTGTAAAATAATTGATTTTACTGATTTTGTTTTCGAAAATTAAAATTAAAGCTAAAAACCGTAGTAAAATTAATGGTAAAAAAGCCAACGCAATCCAAGTGAAATAAATACTAATACCATTATATTTTGGGTTATTTAGAAACCAATGAATATTGGTGCCGAATGCCACTAAAAAACTTAATGCAAGAATTCCGATAAGCAAATAAAAATCTAATCTATATTGAATTTCTTTTGTTTTATTTGCCTCGTTTTTAGACAAAATAGTAAATAATTCTGGTCTAATAGCATTGTCAACATTATTAAATAAAGTAATAATTGTAGCTGAAACACTCAACAAAACGGCATATTTGGCTAATTCTTCGAGTGATAATAACTTTTCTATAAAAAAACGATCAAGTTGATTTTCTATATTGTATAAAATCAAAAAAGGGATAAATGGTAACGAAAATTTTAATGCTTCTTTTAGAATAGATTTTGAAAATTCAATTTTAAATAAAGATAGGTTGTTGAAATAAATAAGTAAAAAAACAATTAAATTGGCATGTAATCCTGCTAACAAAAACCACAAAAAATCGAGTTTGAAAATAAAAATCACACTCAATTGCAAAAAATGAGTAAGCAGTGTATTGAAAATATAATAGAAACTGTATTTTTTGACTTCTAATTTGTTTTGAAGATATATAAAATAGAAATTGCTTAAAGTTCCTATTAATAAAGACGTTAAGAGTATAAAAGCATTTGGAAAAAAGGCAATATCATTTTTATAAATCAAATCAAAAAGCGAATTTCCTATAAAATAAAAAACCACAATCCAAGCCAAAAAACTAACCAACTGAAAGCCAAATAAATTTCTAAAAAGCTGTAATTGCTTGGAAGGATTGTTTGTATGATAAAAATAAATAGTTCGAAAAGCCTGATCAACTTTTAGGTTTAATATTATTGAAAAAACTGCCAAAAACGAGTTTGTCAATGCCAAAACTACATATTCGTTGGTAGATAAATACTTTAAATAAACAGGCAATAATAGCAAAGATATTGCTGGTGAAAGCAAGCCTACAAAAGTATAAATAACTGTTTTTTTCATTTATGCTGAATTTATTTCAGTTTTATTTTTTTGTGATAACAACCAATAGGTATTTCATTTGTTTTTTGGCATACAATTTATCCAAAAGTAATCCGCCTTTAAACAATTTTTTGACCATTGCATTACGTTTGAAAAGTTTAAAAAACAAAATTTGCGAATTTATTTTTAGTATAGATTTTGGTTTTATCCTTTGCGATAAATCTTCAATTTCTATAGAAAAATCTTCTGGTTTTGCTTGTAATTGTGATAAAGAAAGCAGAAAATTTAAATTCCAATCTTTCATAAAGACTTGACTTATAGCGTTTTCTTTTCCTTCAAAAAAATCATCAACGATACACAATTTTCCGTCAGTTTTTAACCCGTTTAAAAGTTTCTGAAATGATTTCTCAAAGTCTAAACTATGTTTTAAAGATTCTACACAAAAAATCAAATCAAATTCATTTTGTATTGTTTCATCAAAAGTAGCTTTTTCAAAAAAAACGTTTTTGTTCTCAACCACAGCTTTATTCGCATTGGCACGTTCTATTTCTAAATCGCTAATACTAATTCCTTTAACCCATTTTGCTTCGTTTTTTGCAAAAAGAAAACTTCCAAAACCAACACCACAACCTGCGTCTAAAATCACTTTGTTTTTGACAACTATTTTAGAAATTAAATACTCGTAAATATCTTGAATAGCATTGTCAAAATACAACCGTTTATGAATAGGATATGCAGTTTCTTTTCTAAATTTTTCTTCAAATTTAAAAAGTGAATTGTATAAATTGGTAATATCGTTTGGTGTGTTCAAACTAGTTTTTCTTTTTTAAAATGAAAATAAATTCGTTGGCATATCGCAACGGTGTTACACTTTTTTGTATTTTTTTATAGCCATTAAAATTTCCAAAAGTTACTAGCTGAAGTACTTTCATCACTGGCCATTGATCAGGAATACAATTGACTATTTTGAGTTGGTGTTTTTCAAAAAGAGATTTCCATTGTTCAAAAGATTTTGCGTCTTGATGACCATCTTTATTGACAGCAAACAACATTTTTTTTGTAAAAATCCAACGCCATGAAAACGAATTCCGAACCATAAAACAAATAGTAACCTCGTCTGACGTGACTCTGTTTATTTCTCTCAAAACATTGTCTTGATTTATTATTCTTTCTAGCGAACCCAAACAAGTTATATAATCAAATGTAGTTTTTTCAAACGGTAATTGTTCTGCATTTGCTTCAAGAATTGTTGCATTTTGAAGTTTGTTTTTTGCTTTTGCTACAGCAACATCAGAGATATCAACACCAAAACTATTGACATTGTATTCTAAACTCACTTCGAGCATTCGTCCCAATCCGCACGCTACATCAAGTAATTTTGTATTGGGTTTAAGATGCAATAATTCAGCAAAAATGTAATATGCTTCTTTCGGACGAAGATACAATTCACCTCGATTGGCATAGGTTTTATTAAACCAATTTTTGATTGTTTGTTGCTCGTTTTGAAGTGCGTTTTCCATTTTAAAAAAGTAAAAATCGTCTTGTTATATTACTATATTCTTGGTATTCTTGTTTGAATAATTGTTTGAGAAATTCTTCTTCTATTTTTACTCTAAATTGCATATAAAAAAAGTAAAAAAGCAATCCAAAATACATAAAAACAGAAGGGAATAATATTGAAAACCCAATAAAAAAAAGAAACATTCCGTCTAATCCAGGATTTCTGCTGTAACTAAAAATTCCTTTTGTATGAAGCTTAAATGAATGTTGAATTTGTTTGTTTTCTTTACGAATATATAGCATTGATCCAAAAGTAAGCAATCTGCCTATAACAATTAATAAAAATCCTATGAAGTTGGTCCAAATATTAGATTGAAATAAAAGTCCCATTTTGGAATATAAATCGGAAAAAAAATAGAAAAATGGCAATAAAAAATACAAATTGATTATCACATATGGAAAAGCCAATAAAAGCATTTTTTTGGCTTTTGACCAAGCATATATTTTAGAGATAAAACTGCTTTGGGCTACATCATAGTTTAGATTTTTTTTGAAAAAATTTTGAGTGTTGGCAACACTTGGCACATGAAAAAATGTTAATTCTATCAACAAAGTAAAATAACCAAATAGGTAAGCAAATAGTATCATTGGTTACTTGTTTTTTCAAAAATTATTTTCAAAGGGTCATTCCAAGAAGTTGTTTTTAGGTTTTGTAAAGACAATATGTGATTTTGATAAACCTTTTTTGATTTTAATACTTTCTCAACTTCTTCTGTAATTTTTTCGGCATCAAATGTGTCTAAAACGCCTTCTATTTCTTGGTTTTTATATTCTGCAAAATTTCCTGTTGGTGTTATAATACAAGGAATATTTGCCGATAAAGCTTCTAAAATACTCATTCCAAAACTTTCATATTCTGAAAAATGGAACAATAAATCGTAATCTAAAAGCAACTCATTGATAGCATTATGCGGCACACATCCTTTGTAATGAATGTTATTTAATTGAAATTCATTGGTTTTTTTAATAAATTTTGAAAAATATTCATCCGACAATATTTCGCCATAACAATCAATTTCAAAATCTAAATGTTTTAAGTTATTAGCAACTTCAAGCATTCTGAAATATCCTTTTCCTTCAATAAAATTTGATAAATAAATTATTTTTTGAGGCACTTCTGGGAATTTTTCTTTTTTCTTCCAGTTGCTATCAATTCCTGGTTTGATTAAAAAACACTTATCCGTTTTTGATTTTAATGTGTTTTCAATGTGTACTATTGATGATTTTCCTGTTACAAAAACACGAAAATTATCGCATATAGATTTCTCAATTTCTAAAAATGAAATCCTTTTTTCGTAGGATAAATTCAAATTTAATGATGACCAAAGATGAATTAGAAAGTTAACATTGAACTTTTTTAATTTTTTTAAATCTAAATTATCTTTTAATAATATTCCGTCTATGATATATATGGTTTGCGAATCAAAATGGTGTGTATTAAGATTTTCTGCAATAACAATTTCTGCAACTAATTTATTTGAAATAAAAAAGTCAACCACTTTTTGGTTAAAAATAGTTCCTCCGCTTATTTTGTTTTGAATAGTTGTGGTTATCAATTGCATTCTCATATCACTTTTTGTATCTAAAAAATTCATAAAACGAGATCGAAAAAGAGATTATTACTAAAAGAGTTCCAACACCTATAAAGTTTTTTCCAATAGAATAATCGGTGTAAAAAAACAACATAAAGGAGAAAAAATAACTACCCGCAAAATAACCCGCATACTTTTTTCTTGACTCTATAAAAGTTTCTTTAGTAATAATTGTTGTTACAATTTTATATAAATATCGCAAACTTCCTCCTAACAAAATTATAATTAACTCAGGATGATTCTTGAAAATCAATAAAGAAAACAACAAACAAAAAAAAGCATCTGTTTCCATATCTAATTCGCCACCGAATGGTGTTACCAAATTTAATTTTCTAGCTAAATATCCATCAAGTCCATCAAATACTATAATTGTGGTTGCTAATGTTGCTAATGCAAATTTATTATCTTTAAAAAAAACGGATACAAATACTAAAATCAATCTTGTAACTGTGACAAGATTAGGAATTCCGCCATAGTTTTTTTTTATTGTAAAACGGTTCCAATTCAGAAAAAGATAAATCACAAAAGAAGCAAAACCCAATGTAGGACAAAATAGAATTGTTTTATTAATACAATCTAGTATCAGTCCTATTAGTAGGATAATAGATTGAAAAAAAATCCAATCTATGGGTTTCTTTTTTACAATCATTCCATTTATTCTAATTCTAACAAGTGATGAAAATAAGATTTCTTAGTTTCGAGGTATTTTTTACTCTCTTTGGTAGCTTTTATTTCTAAAGGAATTCTCCCTTTTAGTATTATAGATGAATTCTCGATTATTTTTAATTTTTTGGGATTGTTGGTCAACAAAAAAATAGATTTGATATTTAAATCGTTTAGCATCTCAAGTGCTACTTCAAACGATCTTCCATCGGCTGGAAGACCCAAATCGATGTTCGCTTCAGCAGTATCTCTACCTTTTGCTTGAAGATTATAGGCTTTCAGTTTGTTAATAATTCCAATATTTCTACCTTCTTGACGAAGATAAATCAATACTCCGCCATTTTTAGAAAAATATTCCATTGCAGCATTCAATTGTTTTCCACATTCACATTTTGTTGAATGAAAAATATCGCCCGTAATACATTCAGAATGAAAACGAACCGGAATTGTTTCGTCTAAATTTGTATTCTCGTGAATCAATACAAGATGAGGCATCCAATCATTTTCACTTTCAGAATAAGCAATCATTCTAAAATTTCCCCATTCGGTAGGTAATTGAGTTTCGACTTGGTTTTTCAACATTATGTAGTAAATATTAAACTATTAATTTTAACAAATATATAAAAATTAAAAAAAGAAAATTTATAATTTAGTAAATCTAAATCTAGTTGTACACTCAATGTTTACCTAATTGATTCTGTTTATTTCTTAATTTTATCTTTTTTTGTGTTTCCAAAATACTTTCAAATGTTAAATATTAAATTAACTCTTTTTATTTGTAACACAATGCTCAAAAAGATGTCTATTAGTTAAATCGAATTTTATGAAAACCATCTACAGCTTCATTTTCATTTTTATATTTTGCAGTTTTCAACTTGTTTTTGGTCAAGGAAAGCCTTTAGAAGAAAAAAAAATATATACAACAATGCCGCTAAATAGTATTGCATCTCCAACTATTGATGGCATATTAAATGATAAAAGTTGGGATATTGTTGAATGGTCGAGCGGATTTAAAGAAAGAGAACCAGATGAAAATACTGAACCTACAGAGCAAAGTAAATTCAAAATCGTTTATGATAAAAACTTCTTATATATTGCCTTTAGATGTTATGACAAAGATCCAAAAGGAATTGTAAAAAGAATGTCAAGACGTGATGGTTTTGAAGGTGATTGGATAGAAATAAATATTGATAGCTACCACGATAAGCGCACAGGATTTTCATTTACTTCATCTGTAACTGGTGTAAAAGGAGATGAGTTTATTTCTGATAATGGCGAAAATTGGGATGGAAGTTGGAATCCTATTTGGTATTTAAAAACCAATATTGATAATGAAGGTTGGACAGCTGAATTAAAAATACCTTTTAGTCAATTAAAATTCGGAAATGATAAAGAACAAGTTTGGGGAATTCAAGTTCAACGTAGGTATTTTAGAGGAGAAGAACGTTCAACTTGGCAAAGAATTCCACAAGATGCTCCAGGTTGGGTTAGTGAATTTGGAGAATTGCATGGATTAAAAGATATTGAACCTCAAAAGCAATTAGAAATACAACCTTTTTTTGTTTCTAAATTAAAAACATATCCAAAAGAAGAAGGAAATCCATTTAGAAAAGGAAGCGATTTTTCAGTAAATGGTGGTCTTGATGCAAAAATTGGACTCACAAACGATTTGACACTTGATGTAACAATCAATCCTGATTTTGGTCAAGTAGAAGCAGATCCAGCTGCTATTGCGTTAGATGGTTTTCAAATCTTTTTTGAAGAACAAAGACCCTTTTTTGTAGAAAATAAAAATATTTTTAATTATAGATTTGCAGATGGTCAAGACAATTTATTTTATTCTCGAAGAATAGGTCGTGAACCACAAAGCTATCCAAATACAAACGATAAAGAATATTTAGATGTACCTAAAAACTCTACTATTCTCAGTGCAGCAAAATTTAGCGGAAAAACCAAAAAAGGTTGGTCTGTTGGGGTTTTAGAAAGTATTACAACAAAAGAATTTGCAAAAATAAATGACAATGTTTTGCAACGTAAAGAAATTGTAGAACCATTTACCAATTATTTTGTAGGTAGAACTCAAAAAGATTTTAATCATAAAAATAGTTTCATAGGCGGGATTTTTACTGCTACAAATAGAAATTTGCAAGGAGAAGATTTGAATTTTTTACGAAAAGCAGCGTATTCTGGCGGTATAGATTTTAAACATAATTGGAAAAATAGAAAGTATTATTTTGTTGGAAATGTTGTTGCAAGTCATGTTCAAGGAAGCAAAGAAGCCATTACAAATTCTCAAAATGCAATCACACATTTGTTTCAAAGAGTTGATGCAACTCATGTTGAAGTTGACCCAAATAGAACTTCACTTACTGGAACAGGTGGAAAATTTGAAGCAGGAAAAACAAGCGAAGGCAGATGGAGATATAGTAGCTCAGTTATTTGGCGATCACCAGAATTAGAACTTAATGACATTGGTTTTTTGCGTCAAGCAGATGAAATTAGACAATATAATGTTGT
The DNA here is from genome assembly GCA_043744095.1 of Flavobacterium sp. Lineage (GTDB taxonomy): Bacteria > Bacteroidota > Bacteroidia > Flavobacteriales > Flavobacteriaceae > Flavobacterium. The sequence continues at coordinate 868 of JAYTVI010000130.1, read as the reverse complement.
CAATTATCAAACCCTTAAACCTTTTGGGAAATTTAGAAAAATAAATGGTCGTTTTGAACAATTTTCTAGTTTTGATTTTGAAGGAAACTACAACCGAATGCAATATACATCTAATACTAATTTGAATTTTAAAAACAATTGGAATGTCAATCTCAATATGTTTTACAAACCAAGAATTTATAGTAATACTGCCTTGCAAGGTGGGCCACGTTTTAGATTTTCTGAAGAATCTTTTACTGGATTAAATTTTAATAGTGATTCTAGAAAAAAACTCAGCTATTATTCAGGAATTTATGCATCAAAGGGTAGAAATAATTCTTTTAGTTATACAGAATTTGATGCTAGTATTGGTTATCGTCCTATGAATTCTTTGTCTATATCTTTGAGTCCAAATTTTGTAATTAATAAAACAAAAACTCAATTTGTTACTGAGTCAGCTTTTAATACTTCTCCTAGATATATAACTGCAAATCTTGATCAAAAAACCTTGAGTGCAACTATTAGATTGGATTATAATATCAATCCGAATTTGACGATTCAATATTATGGGCAACCTTTTATTTCAAAAGGAATTTATAATCATTTCAATCACGTTACCAATGCAAGAGCTAAATATTATGGCGATCGTATTACTTTATTCAACAACAATCAAATTAACTTTTCGGGTTCAGAAAACAAATATTCTGTTGATGAAAACACAGATGGAACAACAGATTATCGTTTTGACAACCCTGATTTTTCGCAAGTTGCATTCAACTCAAATCTTGTAGTTAGATGGGAATATATCCCAGGTTCAGAAATTTTTCTTGTATGGTCTCAAGGTCTTTTTGGATATGCAAATACTAGAGACGATTTGTTTTCTGGAATA
>JAYTVI010000129.1:0-4689 GCA_043744095.1 Flavobacterium sp. | reverse complement strand
TTTCTTGATTATCAAATTCGTTATTTTGAAATGCTTTTTTTCCAGCTGCGATTGTAATTTCTTTTCGCAATTCACGATTTTCTGAATAGGTTACAAATGGCAAATAACTAGGCATATCCAAAGTGAAAATGTAACCTTCCAAATCTTTACTTTTTGCCAATGATTTTGCCGCTTCAATTGTTCCTACTGGTAAACCTTTTAAATCGTTTTGATTGGTAATGTGCAATTGATAATTGTTGGTTTCAGCTAAGACATTTTCGCCATAAGTTAATTTTATTTTGGCTAATTCAGTATCAATTTCACGTAGTTTTGCTTTTTTATCATCTGATAATAATGCGCCATTTCTAGAAAAACTTTTGAATTTTTTATCTAATAATGTGGCTTGTTCAGTTGTTAAATTCAGCTTATCTTTTTGTTCGTAAACCGATTTTATTCGCTTAAACAAATCTTCATTTAACGTAATATCATTGCTGAATTCGGTTAATAAAGGTGTGATTTCTTGTGCGATTTTTTGCATTTCATCTGAAGTTTCCGCCGAATTTAGGTTGAAGAAAATTGACGATAATCTATCTAAATCATTTCCAGAAAATTCTAATGCTTCGATTGTGTTTTCAAATGTTGGCGTTTCAGAATTGTTGATTATTGCATCAATTTCTGCCTTTGCGGAAGCAATATTTTCTATAAAAGCTGGTTTGTAGTCTTCCATTTTGATTTGTGAAAATGGAGCTGTATCGTATTTTGTATTGAATTTTTGAGTAAGTATTTTCATAGTCATTGCGAGGAACGAAGCAATCTCATCCCTAATAATTTAAAGTTTAAAATTTTCTAAATCTTGATAAGTATTCCAAAAACGAAGTAACTCTAGTTTTTCGGAATTTAACTTGTAATAAAGTGTGATTTGTCTTATAATTACAACTTTATTTACGTTTTTATAGTTTGTTGAAATGAAAGTGATATTCTTTTTTTGTAATAAATCAATAGTGTTTTCTACTTTTTCAATAAAATTAATTACATCTTGAAAAGTCCATTCAGCTTCGAGATAATCTATATTTTGCCAAAAATCTTTTTTTGATTGTGGTGACCAAATAACATTCATTATTTGAAATATTTTGAATAACGAATTCTGGTTTCTTCCATAACCATATCATGAGCTATTCCTTGATTATTTTCTAATGAATAAATGGCATCTTTAATTGCAGATTTTTGATTTTCAGTAAGATTTGATTTTGATTGAATCAAATTTATTATTTCTTCAATCAGTTTTGGATTTTCAATATCCAAAATCACTTTTGTCAATTCTATTTTTGAAGTTTGAATGTTCATATTATTCTTTTTATCAAAGATAATTATTTTTTCAATTCATCCGAAGCTTTAACAACAGCTTCTTTTAAACTTTCTTTATAATAAAGAATTTTGTCAAGCACACATTTATCGTGACTTCCAATAATTTGTGCTGCCAAAATCCCAGCATTTTTGGCTCCGTTTAGCGCAACAGTTGCAACAGGAACGCCACCAGGCATTTGAAGAATTGACAAAACCGAATCCCAACCATCAATAGAATTGCTTGATTTTACCGGAACTCCAATCACTGGCAAAGGCGACATAGATGCGACCATTCCTGGTAAATGAGCAGCGCCACCAGCACCAGCAATGATAACTGAAATACCACGATTGTGAGCGTTTTTGCTAAAATCAAAAAGTTTTTCAGGCGTTCTGTGTGCAGATACAATATCTACTTCGGTTTCGATGTTAAATCCTTTTAAAATGTCGATTGCTTCTTGCATTACCGGCATATCGGAAATTGAACCCATTATGATGGCTACTTTGCTCATATTTTTGTTTTGAATTTTGAATTATAAATTATTGTGAATCCAATCAAAATTTAAAATTCATAATTTATAATAATTTTCAACTAATCACTCTAATACTATTCTTAACTTCTTCTGCAATTCTCCTAGCTTCTACCATATTCTCATTTACAATTGTTACATGTCCCATTTTTCTAAAAGGTCGCGTTTCTTTTTTACCATAAATATGTGGTGTTACACCATCAATTGCCATTATTTTTTCTATATTTTTATAAATAACTGGACCTGAAAATTCTTCTTCACCGACCAAATTTACCATAATTCCTGCAACTTTGCTATCACAATTTCCTAATGGTAAATTTAAAATGGCTCGTATATGATTTTCAAATTGTGAGGTATAACTCGCTTCAATCGAATAATGTCCCGAATTATGTGGTCTTGGTGCGACTTCGTTTACTAATATTTTATCATCATGGGTTTGAAACATTTCTACAGCTAACAAACCAACATGATTGAATTTTTCGGAAACTTGTAAAGCTATTTCTTGAGCTTTTTTTGCAACAGATTCGTCAATTCGTGCAGGACAAATTACATATTCTACTTGATTGGCTTCTGGGTGAAATTCCATTTCAACGACAGGATAGGTTTTAACTTCTCCAGAAACAGAACGAGCTACAATAACGGCTATTTCATTTTTAAACGGAACCATTTCTTCAGCAATAGATTCAACATTTGGTAAGTTTTCTAAATCTGAAGAAGAACGAACAATTTTTACACCATTTCCGTCATATCCAAATTGTGCACATTTCCATACAAAAGGTATCTTGACTGCTGTCGATGTTACAGAGAATTTTAGATTTTTTAAAGTAGAAAAACGTTGATATGAAGAAGTTGGAATATTGTTTTCAATATAAAAATCTTTTTGACGACCTTTATTTTGAATTAGCCGCAACGTTTTTGGCGATGGATAAATGGCTAAACCTTCGGCTTCCAATTTGTCTAATGCATCTAGATTTAAATTCTCAATTTCGTAAGTTAGTAAATTCACGAGTTTTCCAAAATTGTAAACGGTTTCGAAATCTAATAAATCACCAATAAAAAATTGTGTAGCTCCAAATTGAGAAGGTGCTTCTTTACTCGGGTCTAGAACATAAGTTTGAATGTCGAATTTTCGGGTTTCAGCCAATAGCATTTTGCCCAATTGTCCTCCACCGAGAATTCCTAATTTAAAATCGGAAGAAAAATAATTCATTGTAGTGTTGTAGTTGTTGAATAGTACAAATATAGTTTAATGCTTAAAAATATTACAATACTTTTTATTAATAGAATTATCTTCTAATAATTAATTTTTTTGAAAAAATATCAAATTGGGTTTCTATGATTACATTATATAATCCGACAGAAAAACTCTGTACATTTATTTGAAATACGGTACTTGCTATAGGGTTAAAATATTTTCCAACCAACTTGCCATCAATTGAATATAAAGTGCAAGAAACTATATTGTTGTTATAAAGTGATGTTAGATTTACTGTTTCATTTCCAGGATTTGGTGACATTAACACACTGTATTTCTGATTAGTATTAAAAGTATTTGCTTTTGAAACATAACAATTTGATGACACTAAATGTTCGTTTTTGATTAAATTTTCGATTTTTGAATTCCCAAAACCTGTATTTAATGTTTTATCGAATAATGACAAATCTAATGTATCATTTGCTGTACCAAGCCAATCTTGGAGTATAGTACTAAAAACGCTTCTATAATCAAATTGAATAGTTTGTGTTTGAAAATTGTTTTCTAATACTGCTTCATTTAGATTTACGTTTTTACCGGTAACTCCGGGAGTAATAGAATTTCCAAAAATAAACATAGGTGCAACTTCACCATGATCTGTTCCTAAGTTGGCATTTTCGGCTGCTTTTCTTCCAAATTCAGAAAAAGTCAATGCAATAACATCATAACCCTTATCTTGATTATTTAAATCTGTAATGAAAGATTGCACTGCATCTGAAACTTCTTTTAACAAATTGGCATGATTTCCTTTATGACTTTCTGATGGTGATGTAACTTGAGAATCGTGGGTATCAAAACCACCAATTTTTACCAAATAAATTTTGGTTTCAAGTCCACCAGAAATAAATCTTGCAACCGTTTTAAGCTGATTTGATAGGTCTGTTTGAGCGTATGAAACTGTATTTGCACCAACATCAAAAGCGTTTGAAATAGTTTCTCCATACTTATTTGCTGACGCATCAATATCTATTAAAAATTGCAATTTTTCTCCATATTCAGAATTTGGAATAATTGTAGGAGGGCTTCCTCCTAACCCATTTACTACAGAATAAAATCCAGAAAAATCTTGATTATTAATATTTATAGATAAACCGTGTTCTTTTTCTCCATGAAAACCTAAAGAATTATCTCCGCTTCCTAATTGTATGCCTAACGGAAAATTTGTATTCAAATAATTAGAATAATAATTTTCGATAAAACGACCAATCCAACCGCTTTCATAAGAGAAATTTGCTGGAGTACCGTCTCCGCCACTTAACCAAATATCTGATGATTTAAAGTGAGATTTATTATTATTTGGGTAACCTACACCTTGAATTATTTTCATTAATCCATTGTCATAAAGATTTTTAAAACCATTTAAAACTGGATGTAGACCAATTTGATTTTCTGAAGACAATGTAGTATCTAATGGAATGTATTTGTGAATACCCGTATCTTTAATTCTAATGTTAGGTCTTAAATTTGCATAAATATCGTATTGGTTTAATGGTACTAAAGTATTCAGTCCATCGTTTGCTCCAGCCAGTTGTATTAATACTATTTTTTTTGATGTTGTATCAGGACAATATGCCATTCCTGAAG
>JAYTVI010000128.1:0-17331 GCA_043744095.1 Flavobacterium sp. | reverse complement strand
GATATTCTGGAATAAGTGATAAAGTTTCTTTGTTTGGAGTTTTTAATCAAAGTGGTAGCAAACAAGAAACTGTATTAATTGCTCAAATAATTTGGTATTTTATTGAAGGCTATCATTATAGATCCAATGAATATCCCTTCGGAAGTAAAGAAAATTATTTAAAATACATTATTCCGTCTGAAAATGAAGAATTGGTTTTTTATAAAAGTAATAAAACTGATCGATGGTGGATTGAAATTCCATTTATTTCAAACAGCAATAATAAATTAAAAAAAACTGCGTTATTACCATGTTCTTATGAAGAATATATTGGCGCATGTAATCAAGAAATACCTGAAAGATGGTGGAAAGCGCAACGAAAAAATATGCTTTAAGTTCGTTTAACAGTATATTTAATCGGTAAGACAACAAATTATGAAATTTTTAAACACAAATTTTTAATAAAACAAAACTTACAAAATCTTTAAATTTATGCATTTAATCGATTTTTTAAGTATTTTAACGAGTAAATATTTTTTTCATTGGTAATAAAGTTCTATTTTTGAACCGTGAATTAAATTTTGCAACATTTAATTGTTTTTTTGGAAAATAATAAATAGGTTTACGCCCTTAAATTATGAACACACACATAACCCAAATTTATATGAAGAAATTCATTGCATTTACAGTAATATCAGCTTTTTTGATCAGCTGTGGAGGATCAGGAGACAAAGGTGAATTAGTTGGAGTTAAAGGAAAAAAATGGCATCCTGAAAAACCTTATGGAATGACTTTAGTTCCTGGTGGTTCTTTTATCATGGGTAAATCAGATGATGATTTGGCAAATGTACAAGATGCACCAACAAAAACTGTAACTGTCAGATCTTTTTACATGGATGAAACTGAAATCACTAACAGTGAATATCGTGAATTTGTAGAATGGGTAAAAGACTCTACAATGAGGGTACGTTTGGCAATTCTTGCTGACGAAGTAGGTGGTGGTGGTACTGCTGGAGCTAGTAATGCAAAAGGTGGAAAAAGTGGAAAAAATGCAGGAAGTATTGGTGACTTTGCATTTAACGATGCTGATCCTGCAAAAATGACTGCTTACGACAAATATATGTACGAAAACTATTATAGTGTTGGTACTGCAGATGATGCATACGCTGGAAGAAAATTGAATAGAAAAGTAAAATTAATAAAAGATACTGCAAAATATCCAGATGAATATTACACAGAAGTTATGGATACTATGTACATACCTGTTGCTGAATCATACAATGGATTGCGTACAATAGATGTGAATAAATTAAAATTCCGATATTCTTGGATGGATATTCAAGCAGCTGCAAAAGCAAAAGTTGGAAAAAGAAAAGATTTTATTAAAACTGAACAAATTAAAGTATATCCTGATACCACTGTTTGGATAAAAGATTTTGCTTACTCATATAATGAGCCAATGCACAACGACTATTTGTGGCATCAAGCATACTCAGAATATCCTGTTGTTGGAGTAAATTGGAAACAAGCAAAAGCATTTTGTGCTTGGAGAACACTAAAGAAAAATATCTATATCAAATCTAAGAAAAAAGGTAGAGATTTAACAAATTCATTTAGATTACCTACTGAAGCAGAATGGGAATATTCAGCTAGAGGTGGTCTTCAATCAGGTGCGTATCCTTGGGGTGGACCTTATACTAAAAATGATAGAGGTTGTTTCTTAGCAAATTTCAAACCTAATCGTGGTGATTATGCTGCAGATCAATCTTTGTATACTGTAGAAGCTAAGTCGTTTGAACCAAACGGATATAATTTATACAACATGGCAGGTAATGTTGCAGAATGGACAGACTCGTCGTATGATGCAGGTGCTTATGAATATGTTTCAACAATGAACCCAAATGTTCCAGATTCTAAAAACATGCGTAAAGTAGTTAGAGGTGGTTCTTGGAAAGATGTTGCTTATTTCTTGCAAGTAAGTACACGTGACTTTGAATATGCAGATACTGCTAGAAGTTATATCGGATTCAGAACAGTTCAAGATTACATGGGAACAGTAACAACAGGTAAATCACCTAAAAAATAAATTAACCAATAAAACTTAAATTAACTTAACTAACAAATTTTTATTATGGCATTATTAAGCAAAAAAGCAATGAATTTCGCTTACGGTATGGGAGCGGCAGTTGTAATTATCGGAGCATTATTTAAAATTACTCACATCGAATTTGGTCCAATTACAGGAAACTTGATGTTAACAATAGGACTAGTTACTGAGGCGTTAATTTTTGGATTGTCAGCATTTGAACCAGTAGACGATGAATTGGATTGGTCATTAGTGTATCCTGAATTAGCTTCTGGTGAGGCTAGAAAAAAAGAAGTTAAAAAAGAAGATCCTAAAGAAGCTCAAGGTTTATTGTCTCAAAAATTAGATAATATGTTGAAAGAAGCTAAAATTGATGGTGAATTAATGTCAAGTTTAGGAAATAGTATCAAAAACTTTGAATCTGCTGCAAAAGGAATTGCTCCAACTGTAGATTCTATTGCTTCAACAAAAAAATACAGCGAAGAATTAACTTTAGCTGCTGCTCAAATGGAATCATTAAATAGTTTGTATAAAATACAATTGGACAGTGCTTCTAGAAATGCTCAAATCAACAACGAGGTTGCTGAAAATAATTTGAAATTGAAAGATCAAATGCAATCATTAACTTCAAACTTGTCTTCATTGAACAACGTTTATGGAGGTATGCTTTCTGCAATGAGTAACAAAGGGAATTAGTATCTGACTACATTTTTAATATAAACAAAACAAATTAATTAGAAAAAATGGCAGGAGGAAAATTAACCCCTAGACAGAAGATGATTAACCTGATGTATCTGGTTTTCATCGCGATGTTAGCATTAAACATGTCCAAAGAAGTATTATCTGCTTTTGGAATTTTGAATACCAAAATTGTAGATTCTAATACAATTGCTGATACAAGAAACCAATCTTCTTTTGAACAATTAGCTCAAAAAGCCCAAGATCAACCAGGTCAATTTGGTGATAAAAAAGCTAAAGTTGATAAAATTAGAGCAGTCTCTAAAGAGTTCAGTGATTACCTTGAAGGAATTAAAACTAAAGTAACTGCAAAATTTCCTAAAGATAAAGATGGAAATTATCCTTGTGAACAAATGGATAAAAGTGATGATATAGATAATATGTTTTATATTGGTGATAAAGAATCTCCAGAGGCAAAGAAGTTTTTAAGCTATGTACAAGGATATGCTGGAAAAATTAAAGCTATTGGAGGAAGTTCAATTGCTGAGTCTGAAATGAAAAAAATTGAAAAAAGATTTGCAACTGAAGCAGTTTATTCTGAAAAAGCTGGTTCAAAATTACCTTGGCTTGATTATAACTATCACCACTTTCCATTAATTGCATCTGTTACAAAGTTAACGCAACTTCAAGCTGATATTAAAGCAACTGAAAGTGATGTTATGACTGGAATGTTCCAATCAGACCTTGTAGCTGCTGCGTCGCTAACTGCTTATCAACCAATAGTAGTTCCTGAAAAAACAGCATTCTTTCAAGGAGAAGCTGTGAAAGGTAAAATTATTCTAGGAAAATTTGATCCAAATTTAGTTGCAAAATCTGTTATAGTTAACGGATCTTCTGTAAAAGCAACTGCTGGTCAAGCAGAATTTTCTTTCGGTGCTGGTGCGGTTGGAGAACATGAAATTAATGGTTCATTTAATTTTGACGAAAACGGTAAAGTAGTTAGTCTACCTATTAAAGGGAATTATGTAGTTGTCCCTAAACCAAATTCTGCAACAATTTCTGCTGATAAAATGAATGTTGTCTACAGAGGAGTTGTAAATCCAATGACTATTTCATTTGCTGGAATTTCTGCAGATAAAGTATCTGCTTCTGCACCAGGATTAAGTTCTGCTGGAAAACCAGGTGCATACAAAATGAGTCCAGGACAAGGAACAGAAGTTACAATTGTAGTTTCAGGTACTCTACCAGACAATTCAAAAGTTTCTGATAGAAAAGTATTTAGAATTAAAGGTATACCTGGTCCAACTGGAACAATTAGAGGTGAAATGGGAGTTGTAAAAGGTCCTAAATCAAGTTTACAAGTTTCTTCTGTTGGTGCTAAATTAGTTGATTTTGATTTTGAGGTTGGTTTGGATGTTGTTGGATTTAATTTAAAAGTTGCAGGACAACCAACAGTAGTTGTTCAAGGTAATAAATTAAATGCACAATGTCAAGCAGTTTTATCTAAAGCAGGTCGTGGAGATCAAGTAACAATATCTGAAATCAAGACTAAATTATCTGGAGCTGGTAGCTACATGTTGCCAAGAACTGCACCAGTTATTTTTGAAATTCAATAATAATTTAAGTTAGAATACGTTATCCTACTTAAACAGCTTAACATTATAATAAAATGAAGTATAAAATTTTTTTAATAGTAGTAGCATTTGTAGTTGGAAGTTTTTCTTCTTTTGCTCAGTCGAACTTGCTTAATGCAAAAGTTCCTTCTGAAATTGGAAAGAAAACTGCTGCACAATTAATCTCAGATAATGATAAACCATTAGCTTATGGATATGTTCATGATAGAGATGTATTGATGGGTAAAACTACATGGGAAATCATCGATTTAGATGAAAGAATAAATTTTCCTTTGTATTATCCAATTGATACTGCAAACATAGGTAAAGATAGGAGATCGTTATATGATGTTTTGACTAAAGCTATGAAGGATGGTAAATTATCTGAAGTGTATACGGATAGCTATTTTAACACAAAAAAGACTTTAAAAGATATTCAAGCTTCATTATCTCGTATAGATACAACTGATCCAGGTAGAGAACAATTTAATGCTGGTCTACCAATAGATCCTCAATATATTGTAAAAACTGATATCAATGCTATTGATGTATCTGATTATAAAGTTAAAGGATATTGGTATTTTGATAAACGTCAAAGTGAATTAAAATATCGTTTGTTAGGATTATGCCCTATCGTACCAGATGTTTACACTATTGGTAAAGATGAACAAGATTATATAGAAATTTTTTGGGTCTATTTTCCAGCGGCTAGAGAAGTATTGCACGAAGCAAAAGCCTTCAATGATAGAAATTCAGCTATGCCAATTACTTTCGATCATCTTCTTAATTCACGTCGTTTTAATGGCACAATTTATAAAGAAGAAAATGTATATGGAGATAGAGAAATTGCAGAGTATATGAAAGAAAATTCTCAAATGCAACTTCTAGAATCCGATCGTGTAAAAGATAAGATTCGCGATTTCGAACAAGATATGTGGAATTATTAAAATATATCTATTTATATAAACAAAACTCTCATCATTTTGATGGGAGTTTTTTTATTTTTGTAAGATGATAGATTATATAATTGTAGGTTCAGGTTTGGCTGGAATAGCTTTTGCAGAAACAGCTTTAAATAACAACAAATCAATATATGTTTTTGATACTGGTGTTATGAGCTCTTCTAAAGTTGCTGCTGGATTGTATAATCCTGTTATTCTAAAAAGATTTACACCAGTATGGAATGCTAAGCAACAGCTTGATGATCTTGAATTGTTTTACAATACTATTGAAACAAAGTTGAATTGTAAATTCAATTTTAATATTCCTATACTTCGTAAATTTTTTTCGGTTGAAGAACAAAATAATTGGTTTGTCGCTTCAGATAAAGCAGAATTAAATCCTTTTTTATCAACTAATTTAATTTCAAAAAAGTATACTGGAATAGATTCTCCTTTCGATTATGGTAAAGTAAATAGAACAGGTTATGTAGATGTTGCATTACTTTTAGAAAAGTACCAAGAATTTCTTTTTTTAAATATTAAATTAGCTAAAGAAACTTTTGATTATTCCTTTTTAAAAAGCAATAACGGAATAGAATACAAAGAGATTAAAGCAAAAAACATCGTCTTTGCTGATGGTTTTGGGATGCATTCTAATCCTTATTTTAACAATTTGCCATTAGATGGTGCAAAAGGTGAGTTGTTAATAATTAAAGCACCAAAATTAGTCTTAGATGTGATTGTAAATACAAGTGTATTTATTCTTCCGTTAGGAAATGATTTATACAAAGTTGGAGCGACATATAATTGGACTGATAAAACAGATTTACCAACTATCGAAGGCAAAAACGAATTAGTAGATAGAATTAAAGAAGTTATTACATGTGATTTTGAAATAATTTCTCATTATGCAGGTGTACGTCCAACAGTAAGAGATAGAAAGCCGCTAGTAGGAACACATCCTATACATTCAAAGTTGCATATATTAAATGGATTAGGAACAAGAGGTGTAATGTTAGCACCAAGTTTAGCTAAATCTTTATTTGATAAAATAGAAAATGGAATTCCGTTAGAAAAAGAAATAGACTGTAATCGATTTTATAAATAGTTACTTAATATAACTTTCATCATAAGAAACAAACATATTAATATAGATACTTCTTGAGAGTCGTAAAACAATTGGAAACAGTATCAATATGCTTATTATTATAAAGATAAATGACCATTTTATACTTAAATGTAAAATCAAATAAGTAATAAAAAAGGATGCTATTCCAACCGCTACATTCAACCCATAACTTACATACATTGCTCCATAAAAAAAAGAAGGTTCAATTTGATATTTTAACCCACAATTGCTGCAACTCTCATTCATTTTGATGCAATTTTGCACATGCATTAGATTTTGATCTACATACATACTTTCTTTTTGACATCTAGGACAACTTCCTGTTAAAATACTATTTAGTTTGGATCCTTTTTTTAACATTTGCAAAAATTTAATTTTCCTTGTTTGGAAGTGCAAATTTACAAAATCAAATATTTAAAAAATCACAATAAATGCTTAATATACACAATTTGTCAGTTGCTTTTGGAGGAACATATCTATTTGAAGAAGTCACTTTTAGAATGGGTTCTGGAGATAGAGTTGGACTTGTTGGAAAAAACGGTGCTGGAAAATCTACCATGCTCAAAATTTTGGCTGGCGATATCAAACCCGATTCAGGACAAATTGCTACAGAAAAAGAAGTAAAAATTGGTTTTCTTCGTCAAGATATTGATTTTGAACAAGGAAGAACAGTTCTTGAAGAAGCATATCAAGCCTTTACTGAGATTCAAGAAGTAGAACGAAAATTAGAACAAATCAATCATCAATTAGTCACTCGTACTGATTATGAAAGTGAAGAGTATTCTCAAATTATTGAAGATTTATCAGATTATACTCATCGTTTTGAATTGCTTGGCGGTTATAATTATGTTGGTGATACCGAGAAAATTTTATTGGGTTTAGGATTTAAAAGAGAAGTTTTTAACAACCTAACCGAGACTTTTTCTGGAGGATGGAGAATGCGTATTGAACTTGCAAAATTATTATTGCAATCTAATGATATTTTACTTCTTGATGAGCCAACCAATCACTTAGATATAGAAAGTATTATTTGGTTGGAGAGTTTTCTTAGAAATTATCCTGGAGTTGTGGTTATTGTATCACACGATAAAATGTTTTTGGATAATGTAACCAACAGAACTATCGAAATTTCTCTTGGTAAGGCATACGATTTTAATAAACCTTACTCTCAATATTTAGAATTGAGACACGAAATTAGAGAAAAACAATTGGCTACTCAAAAAAATCAAGCCAAAAAAATTGAAGAAACAGAAAAGCTTATTGAGAAATTTAGAGCCAAAGCATCTAAAGCTTCAATGGCACAATCACTCATTAAAAAATTAGATAAAGTAGAGCGAATTGAAGTTGACGAAGATGATAATTCAGTAATGAACATTTCGTTTCCAGTTTCTAAAGTTCCAGGAAAAGTTGTAATTGAAACAGAAAATGTAACTAAGAAATATGGTGATAAAACAATTCTAAAAGATATTAATTTATTGGTAGAACGAGGAAGCAAAATTGCTTTTGTTGGTCAGAACGGTCAAGGGAAATCTACTTTTATTAAAGCCATTGTTCGCGAATTTGAATTTCAAGGTACTATAAAATTAGGACATAATGTGCAACTAGGTTATTTTGCACAAAACCAAGCAGAATATCTTGACGGCGAAATTACTTTGCTCCGAACAATGGAAGATGCTGCTACAGATACCAATAGATCGAAAGTTCGAGATATGTTGGGTTCGTTTTTGTTTCGAGGAGATGATGTCGAGAAAAAAGTAAAAGTACTCTCTGGTGGTGAACGCAACCGACTAGCATTATGCAAATTATTATTACAACCTATCAATGTATTATTGATGGATGAGCCAACAAATCACTTGGATATAAAATCTAAAAATGTGTTGAAAGCGGCATTGCAAAAATTTGAAGGCACATTGCTTTTGGTTTCTCACGATAGAGATTTCTTGCAAGGAATGTCAAATTTAGTTTATGAATTTAAAGATCAAAAAATAAAAGAATATTTAGGTGACATCAACTATTTCTTAGAACAGCGCAATCTCGAGAATATGCGTGAAGTTGAGAAAAAAGATGTTGCCAAAAAAGAAATGCCAGTATCAAACGCCAAAGTTTCCTACGAAGATCAAAAGAAAGGCAAAGCATTACAAAATAGAGTGAGTAAGATTGAAAGTCAAATCAAACAATTAGAAAAAGACATTCAACTAGACGATAAAGCTTTGGCATCTAATTATGACAAACATATTGAAGATGCTGCTTTTTTTATGGCCTACAATAAGAAAAAAACGGAACTTGATAAATTACTTGAAGAATGGGAGATAGTGCAAGGTGAAATAGATATGTTTTAAAAAATTACAAGCTTGTAATTACCATTTAAAACATAAAATGAGTCTAGATTTTAGACTCATTTTAGTGATTATTTTACCAAATTAAATTTAGCTTTATAAATTGTAGTTCCATCTTTGTCAAAATAAACCCTACGGTTTGGACTACCTTTTAATTCGAAATCATCATTTATTGTATATTTAAATTCAGAAAATAAATAACCAGTTTCTCCTGAAATAGTTGCTGTATAAATACTGTCTTTATTCAAAGTCATTTTAAAATCTGAAACCCAATTTAAGGGTTTGTTTTCTCCTCTTATTCCTACAGATTTTATATTTTTTATTCCTTTTGTATCTAATAAAAAAACTACAGTTTGTTTGTAAGATTTTTGAACACAGCTAGTAGTTGAAATTAATAACAATACAAGTAAAATTAAATTATATTTTTTCATCTTCAATATTTTTTTTAGTAAATAAATAATCAATACCAAATCGTCCAGAACCTAAGATCAAGCTAGACATTGATACCCAAAGTATTCCCATAGCAGGTAACATCATCCATAAGCCTTGTGACCATTGTTGCATAAAAATTGCAACCAACATTGTTCCCATTATCAAAAACGATGCAATGCGAGTTTGAAATCCTAGTAATAAAAATATTCCGCCAACTGCTTCGGCAAATGCACCCATCCAAGCAAAGAAGACTGGAGCAATTGCAAATATTCCGCCATAGGATGCTACATCCTTTGGAAACCAAAATGCAACTTCAAATAATCCTAAATTATTATCTACTGGTGACCAAGGCAATCCAAATTTGGCTGCTCCAAAATTAGATGTTAACAAAAACCCACATATAATTCGAGGAATTGTTAGAAATAAATCTTGAGACCAATGTGGTAGCAAAATTGGTTTTGTAATTTTTTGTATTAGTTTCATAGTTTAGTTGCTTTTATATTAAGTATTAATTTGATGATTGAAACATTATTATTTAATCAGTCTAGCATTACCAGATTTAGTCGAATTATCGCTATAGTTTCCTTTTCCTGAATTAAAAACACTACAGTTTCCAGAAGCATTTGCAACAATTGTATCGGAAGCATTTATTTTTACATTTCCGTTTCCGGTGCATTTTATTTTTGCGTTTTTAGTCATTAATTTTTCTGCATAAATGTTACCGTTTCCAGCATTTTTAATTTCTAAACTTGTCACTTTTCCAAAAATTGAAATTGAACCGTTACTTGAATTGTCTATTTTTAGTTTTTCACCTTCACAGTTAGAAATATTCAAACCACTATTGCCACGATGCGTAATTGAAGATAATTTGGGTAACGAAATTTTAATCTTGATTTTTGTATCTTCAATATACATTTTGTTGTTGTAGTTTCCTTTCAAAGAAATTAACAATTCATTATTATCACTGTTTTCAGAGACCGATAATAGATTCAATAAATTATCATCAATAGTTATAAAGATACTAAATGGTTTTCCGATTTCTACGTCTATTTTGCCATCTAAATCTTCTAGATTTATTTTGTCAAAATTTTTATAATCATAAGTTTTAGTAATTGTTTTACCTGAACCTTTTAATTGGGCAAGTGCAAAAGTTGACAGTAACATCAACATAAATGCTAGAATAATTTTTATCATTTTTAATTAATTATATAGTTTATAGTTATTTCCTCGTCACTAAAGTTTTGTAAAAGCAAATATCCATTCGAAGCAATAGAAAATTCTAAAGATTTGCTAGCTAACAATGAAGGAGAAATCCATTTTTGATTTCCATTTTTTACTTTGTAAGCCTCACATGAGTTTTTGGTGCTTGTGTTTTCTAATTTTAAAGAAAAGGAACTGTGTTCTAGATTTCCCCACATTTTAATTTCACCTTTTGCAGGAACTACAATTGTACCTTGTTTTGGTGAAATGTCTTGAATTGTTTTACAAGAAATTTGTAATAATAGAACTAAAAGTAGTGCTGTTGTTTTGAATAAGAATTTACTCAAGTGTGAAAGTTTGTTTTTTTGAATTTCTCGCATCGTTGATGTCATAATAAAAAGTTTTAATGATTAATAACATTGCAAAGATGAGTGAGTATAAAACAATCAAAGCTTCAAATTATGATATGAGACATTTTAAGTTGGTCTCAAATCTTAATATTCTGAAAATGGCAGTAAAATCAACAGTTTAAGATGGGTTTTTCTAGTAGTATCAAATTCTAACCAAGTAATCTTTTGGAGAAAAACCAGTATTTTTTTTAAAAGCACGATTAAAAGTAGCTTTAGAATTGAATCCGCAATCGTAAGCAATTCCTATTAAGGTCGATTTTTTATGTTCGCCTTTTACAAATAATTCTTTTACGGCTTCAATTCGATAATTATTAATAAAATCATTAAAATTCATAGCAAAACCTTGATTGATGGCTTTTGAAATTATAGAAGTATTAGTTTGTAATTTTTTAGAAATTTCAGATAATGATAATTCAGGATTTTGATATAACTTTTGTTCTTTAATTAAATTTTCTATTTTGTTTTTCCAAAGTTCAATTTCTGGAGATATTTTTTCTACATAAACTTCATATTCAATGTCAATAGTGTTTTCTTCTAGTTTCGAAGATTTTAAATTTTCATCCAATAACAGAATAGGTTTTTTATTAAATACAGATAACTTGAAACCAATTTTTGTTTCAACAGAATTTGCATATCCTGTTATGGCAATGTAATATAAAATTAATGAGTAAAATAAATAAAACCACCATCCATCTTTATATGAATTATCGTTAGGAAAATAGAAGTTTATTATATCAAAAAGATAAGGCGAAACAATCATTATTAAAAAGGCTATTAAATAATTTTTGATCCATTTAAACAAAACAGCATCAGCATTACTAGCTATTTGAACAATTAATTTTCGATATAAATTATAATATCTAAGAGATAAAATAAAATAGATAAGTAATGAAATCTGACCCGCTATTTGATACCACATATCAAAATCTTTATCCATTCCGTTGGCATAGAAATATATTTTTTTTGCGATAAACACATCATAAATGTACATTGCAAAAACATATAGCATATAAAGTATTCCAGTAATTAAGTGCAGAAATTGTTTCTTGTTAAAAGTAAATGCTGGATTTAATAGCGATTGTGTATAAAAATAAATAATTGGCCCAATAAAAAATAAATGTTGAAAAGGCACATAAAACATGAAATTTCTATAAGGTTGATTATCATACCAACCAGCAAAACCAAGCATCCAAGGCGCAACATACATACTACATAGAAATACAAATAAACTCAACCAATAATTGGATTTATTATCAGATTGAAAACCCTTTTTTACTAACAAAAAACTATAGATTATTCCTTGAGAAAAGGTAATAAGTAGGAGAGAAGAGTAAAAATTAAAATCGTAAATCATTCTATAAAATTAATTAAATTTAATTAAGTTTTTGAAATCTCTTTAAAAGGATGCCTTTGTTGCCATTGCATTTCTGGTTCTAGATTTTTAAAAATTTTATCTATAAAAGTGTTTAAGAATTTATTTTTATGATATAAAAAACCAGACATCATAACTGGTTCTGCTCCTACTGAACTTTTGATTTCTAAAGCAGTTCTTCCAAAAATTATTTTTTTGAATTGATTTTCAACACCATACTCAAGCATGTTGTATAACATATTGAGATAAAGCATTTTTCCTTTTTGAATATTTTCTTCATAACCCAAAAAATATGTTTCTAAAACGGTTCCGTTTAGAAGCAAAGTATGAAATCCTAACAATTGATCTTCAATAAAATAGCCGCAAAAAATAAATTGCTCTTTAAGTTGTTTCTTAAAAGTTGAAAAGTGATTTTTGGCTAAGAAAAAAGTATTAAACGGAGCATTTTCTGCTACATAATGATATAATTTATAAATGCATTCTTCCTTCTCAATAATTTGTTCAAGAGACAATTCTCTTATTTCAACTCCTTCAAATTTTTTGTGAGCTCTTTTGTATTGGTCTCTATATTTTTTTGATAATGAATAAGTATAATCTTGAATATTTTTCCATTCGTTAGGAAATTCAAAAATCATATTAGGTTGTGTTTTAAACTCATAAATAGATTTAAAACCATATTTTTTGAGTTCGATAGTACAATCATTATAAAAATCTTTAAACGAAACAAGGTGAATCTTGGTGTTTTCTTTTTTATAATAAATCGTTATTTCGTTGGCGATTTGAAGCAAAATTGTACTAATTTCTTCAAATGAAATCTTGGTGGTAAAAGCATAACCGTTTTGCCCAGTTATCATATTATTGCCTATAAATAAAACATGTGAAGCGAAATTCTTGAAAATAAAATTACGAATTGCAGTTTTTATACACTTATCTCTTTTGCCAAATGATTCTAACTTGTTAAGATTTAAATATTGTGATAATGCAACACCAATTAATTTTTGATTTTGATAAATACCAATATAAAAACACTGCATATTTGTTGGTGCAGAATCTTCAAGTACTTTGAGATAAGCAGTTTGTAAAAAAGCATTGTCTGTAGCAACACTATCCCAAGAAATAGGAAGTTGCTCTATTGATGTGTAAATTGTTATTGATATCTTACTCAAAATAAAAAAATCGCCCTACAAATGTAGAGCGATTGGTATATAATTAAATGTTAAAATTATTTCATAGCGCAGATAATTCCGCCCATTAACATACAGGTTACTACCCAATATCCTCCAGCTATAAGAACATATTTCCAACTTCTTCTTTCATAAAGTGAGCCAACACCTATAACGGGTAATGCAAAAAACAAACCTGACATAAAACCGTGTAAAGCACCATGTTTAAATGTTCTATATGTTGATCCATAAGCATCCATATAATTTTTTAAAACAGATGGGTCAACGTCATTAATATTCATAGTTGCTGACATAGCTCCATATTGGTGAATTACCATAAACTGAATAACAAATGAAATTAAAAATGCATAAAAAATAGACATTCCGAAAATGACAACCATATTGCTGCCTTTCATTTTTTCTTCTGTTATGCCTGCTTCTTTCATCCAAATTGTTCCAAAAACCTTTGGATTGTACCAAATAAATCCCACTAAAAGTGATGATAATGCTGCTAGAATTAATGCTAAAAAATTAAAGTTCATAATGGTTTTGTTTAAAAATTGTTTACTCAAATGTACATTTTTTTTAAAAACATTAACAATTTTAGTCAATTATTTTCATTTTTTGAAGTTTTATAACTGCATTAAAATCAGTTTAATTAAATTATAAATGTAAGAAAAATATAGTATTAAAATAAAAAAATAAGTATTTCATCGATTTTATTTGCTCATTGTCGATTTCGTGTGTACGTTTACACCATCAATTGAATCTAATATCATTTGTCATGAAAAAATCAGTTATTTTATTATTCTTATTCGTTGTTTCTCTAACAATGTTTGCTAATATTTCTTCAAATGAAAAAGCAGCTTTGATAAAAATAAACAAATCAACAGCGGGAAACCAATGGATTTCTAAATGGAATTTAAATGATAATGTCGCTACTTGGTATGGTGTTAAAATTGAAAAAAATAAAGTTGTAGGATTAGAATTGCCTGATAATAATTTGTCTGGAGAGTTACCAAACGAAATCGGAATGCTTGTAAACTTAAAATCTTTGAATTTGTTTAAAAATAACATTTCTGGCATTATCCCATCAACAATTGGAAATTTAAAAGAACTTACTAAATTGAATTTATCGTTTAATAAATTCTCAGGAAGTATACCTTTATCACTTTGCAACGCAATCGCATTAGAATCATTAGAATTGTATATGAATAGAATTTCTGGACAAATTCCTCAAGAAATAGGAAAATTACAAAACTTAAAAATAGTGTCAATTTTTAATAATGAGCTTGAAGGACAAATACCTACTTCTATATACAGTATTAAAACTTTGAAAGAATTACTGCTAAGTAGCAATAAATTGACAGGAAAACTAGATAGAGAAGTAGCGAATTTAACATCGTTAGAAAACTTAAGTTTATTCGAAAATAATATTCAAGGTCAAGTTCCTTTTGATTTAGAAAAATTAAAACATCTTAAAGAAATGAATATTTCATACAACATGTTTAATGGTTTTGTATCAAGAAACTTGGCGCAACTTGACTCTATGAATATGACAATGATAAACGAAAAAGGATTGGCTGTTATGTTAAATGTTAGATCTGAAGGTAATTCAGTTTTAGCTTCTGAAGATTAATTTTTAGTATCCCCAAATATAAAAATCATGAAAAAAATAATTACTTTAATACTGATATTTTTAACCACAAACGCAATGTTGGCAGATGTATCAATATCAGAAAAAGAGGCGTTAATTAAATTATTTAATGCTACAAATGGAAACCAATGGAAAACAAAATGGGATTTAAACACTCCTGTTGCATCTTGGTATGGAATAAAAATGAAAGGCAATAATGTTGTTTCAATAGATTTAACTTACAATAATCTAACTGGTGAATTACCTCAAGAAATAGGAAATTTAATTTACCTTCAAAAATTAAAACTAACTCGAAATGCTATTTCTGGAAATATTCCAAGTTCTGTAGGAAATTTAAAATCTTTAATGTTGTTAAACATCTCATTTAATAAATTAACAGGAACAATCCCAGATGCGATAACAGATCTGAAAGATTTGCAAACATTAGAATTGTTTATGAACAAACTTTCAGGAGAATTGCCATTTGAAATTGGAAAATTAAAGCAATTAAAAAAATTGTCACTATATAATAATGAGTTAATGGGTTCTATTCCAGCTTCACTTTATGAAATGAAATCACTTAGAGTATTGTTATTAAATAGTAATAAACTCTCTGGCAAATTAGATAAGAAAATAGCAAATCTTTCACAATTAGTAACTTTTAGTTTGTTTGATAATAATATTCAGGGTGAAATCCCTTTAGACTTAGAAAAATTAAAAAAATTGAAAGAAATGAATATATCCTATAATTTATTTAGCGGATTTGTTTCTAAAGATTTAGCAAAATTAGATACCCTAAATATGATGATGTTTAATACAGAAGGAGTTGCGGTAGCATTACAGGTTAAAGAATCAAATAAAAATTCAGCTTTAGCCTCTGGAGAATAGTTTTTTTCATAAATAAATATTGGTTAAATCGCCTTACTTTTTTTGAGTGAGGCTTTTTTATTTAAAGTAATTATCTTAGATAAAGATATTTTGAAAGTTAAAAATTTTAATCAGAAACATACAATTTTTCATAAAAGATAAAAAGCAAATAACTAAGGTTGAAAGTTAGAAAAAAGTAGGAAAAATGTCATTTATCGAGTTTTATAGTTGTTTGTAGAAAAAAAGTTAACACTTTAATTATTGTAAGTATTTTAGCCGAAATTATTATAATTAATTAGAAAATAGAATTATGGAAAAAAATTATTTTTCAAAACAAATTCAAATTTTACTTTTAGTATTGGTTTCTTTTTTTGGAATTGAAATTCAAGCACAATCTGTATCAATTACTTATCCGACAGCGGCACAATTGATAACTACTTGTAACGGGAGTTCTAAACTTTTTGTAAGATTAGACATTACTCAAGTATCAACAAATGGTGGTAATGTTACTATAACATTGCCTACAGGAGTTGAATATGTTTCTGGTTCTTTAATAAGAACTGCTGGTACAGCTGGAGTAACGATTGCTGAAGATTTAAGTGGGGTTATAGATCCAAAAAGACCCAGATTTACAGTGAGTCCTTTGTTGCTCAATGTAGGAAATTTTATAGAATTTAGCATTAATAGAACTGCAAATTGCACTTCTAGAACTGCTGCTCTTGCTGGTGAAACTTTTAAAGATAATATCTCAGCAACTGTAAATAATTTAACAACAACCGATAATAATTCTGTACTTAATAGCTATCAGATAAATTATCCTTCTATTAGTTTTACCCAACCTAGTTCTCAAAACAATGCTACAATTGGTAGTACATATAGTAGAAATTTTACAATTTCTAATGGTGCAAATGGTTGTGCTAGAGATATTCATTTTTCTATTGATTATCCATTAAATGGAATTTCACTTATTTCATTAAATTTAAATGGAAATCCAGTAACGCCAACATCTGTAGTAGGAACAACTAGTTATTTTACAATTACTGGTGCTGCATTAACTGCAGACCAACAATTATGTAATGGTGAGAGTTTGATTTTTACAGAAACTTATAAATTAAATAATTGTGGAGCAAATACTTCATATAGCGCTGGTTGGGGTTGTAATCCTAGTCCGTCACAATGGTGTCAAAATGCTTCTGGTGTTGCGCTTGTAACAATGGCTGGCGGAAGTCCTGTGTTTACAACACATACAAATACATTAGTTGGTTTTACAAATATGTGTACAACTTCTGTACTTCAATCTACATTTAAAAATTCAGGAACAGGAAATACAAATGCAGCAACTATGTTCGATGTTGTTTTAAGAAAAGGTTCTGTAAATCAAACAACAACTTTAGCAGGATATCCTTCTGGATTATACAATTTATCTAATGCAAAAATTGGTGGTAATTCAATCCCTTCAAATCTTGTTCTTATTACTGCAGATATTGCA
>JAYTVI010000127.1:0-4734 GCA_043744095.1 Flavobacterium sp. | reverse complement strand
TAATAAAAAGAGGAACCTATCCTATAAAAATTGTCGATAATAAAGTGCAAGTTCAAATTGCACTTTCAAAAAAACAATAATAACACCATAAAACATCGCGTTATGAAAAAAGCACTTCACATACTTATTCTTTTCTTTTCATTGGCAAGTGGTAGTGCTTTTTCAAAAGAAAATTTTGACTCTAACGATGTTTTAAAAGAAATGATTAATGAAATTAATATCGTTAATCTAAAGTATAAAGTATTACTTGAGGATAAAGAATGTAAGTTAATAGAAATTAACAATGCGCTTGCAGTTGCGGTAAGTTCTGATCAAAAAATAGATTTATTAGTAGAAAAGGACATAACCCTTAGAGAAATTACGGTATTAAAAACAGAGGTTTCGAGTGAAATTTCAAAAATAAGATACCTCAAAGGTTTGCAGATAATTAAAATTTTATATGAAAAAGTATTGAGTTTAGATCATCATTTTGCATCAGTAAGAACATTGAATGAAATTAATAAAATTTCAAACCCAAATCAATATCCCGAGTTTGAAAAACTAAAAGAATTAGTAGCGTCAAAAAAAGATAAAAAAACAGGTTTTGATTTAACATCTGTACTTGGTACAAACACAATAGTATCTGTAGTTCAGACATTTACAAATATGATTAGCTCCTCATTAAGCAAAGATGAAAAAGAAAAAGAATTAGCAAATGTAGAATGTATTCTAGATTTTACACTACGAATGCAAAATGACTTAAATACGATATATTTTGAAACCGCTTTTTTACAAAACAGTAACGCAAAAATGAAAGCAGACATAGAAATTTTGTTTAAAGATTATACAAAACCTATAGGATATTTAGCAACTTTAGAAAACTGCCGATCAAACGATGATTGGGAAACAGTAACTCAAAAAATGGAAGACTATTTAGCAAAAATGAAAACCACGGCTGGCACAACACAATATAAAATGCAAGTAAACTTAGAGTTTCCGGTAGATCGCCTTTTACAGTTTATCACGCAATACAATAATTTTATAGATCAAGGAGGAAAGTTTTATGAAAAATTTAAAATAATTTTAAATAGCTACGAAAACGAAAAGCAGTGTGAATCTAAACTTCCACTAGAATATAAAAAACTAAAATCTGATATTGATGTTGCAATTGATAAATTTAATATTGCATACAAACCTGTTGAGATAAACGGCACAAAAATGAAAGAAATATTGTATGGTTTAAATGAATTTGATTAAAATTTGGTCAAATTTTTTTCTATAAAATTAAAAATCACAATCGGAAAGGGAAAAGTAAGTAGAGTTTCAAAATTAATTCCATTTGTAATTGGGTCTTTTACGTTTACTATCCAGAATTTTATATAAAGATGCTGATGAGATAATTTGTGAATTATGCTTTTAGGATTATATTCTCTCACAGAAGCAACGGTATTGTCATTATGTAATAGGTCTTGAATTTGATTCGAAATAAACTCAAAACCCTCTTCTTTTTGAGTTACTATTAAAGGAAATTCATATAAATTATGCCAAATTCCCTTTTCGGATCTTTTTTTAATACTAGTTTTTTCTTCCTTATCCCAAAATACTATATAATTAAAATACCTAGTTGTGACTTTTATTTTTTTTGATTTTACGGGCAATTGAGAAACTTTCTTTTTTTGTAATGCCATACAACTAGAGTTAAAAATACAAATACTACAGTTTGGGTTTTTAGGAACACATTGCATAGCTCCAAACTCCATTATAGCTTGGTTAAACAAAGCAGCATTAGTTTCAATTTGAGAGTGATTTAGCATCAATTCAGATGCCAATGCAGTAAACTCTTTTTTGGTTGACAGTTGTGTAATGTCAGAATCAATATCAAAATAACGTGACAAAACCCGAAAAACATTACCATCAACCACTGGAACATTTTCGTTGTAAGAAAAAGATGCAATTGCTGCTGCTGTATATTCTCCAACTCCTTTTAATTTTAGTAATTCAAGATACGAATTCGGAAAAATCCCATCTAATTCATAAGCAACAAATTGAGCCGTTTTATGTAAATTTCTAGCTCTAGAATAATATCCTAATCCTTGCCAAAGCTTCAAAACTTGTTCTTCTGAAGCATTTGCTAAATCAAAAACAGTAGGGAAAGCAGTTGTAAATGTATAAAAATAAGGCATTCCTTGAGCAACTCGAGTTTGTTGTAACATAATTTCAGACAACCAAATGAAGTATGGGTTTTGTGTATTTCGCCAAGGCAAATCGCGTTTGTTTTGTAAATACCATTTGGTTAAGGAATTAGAAAATGTCATGTTAAATAATTGTTTGGCAAATGTAAAAGTTTATGTAATTAAATTTTAATGAATTAGGTTGATTAATTGTTTTTTTAATTCATATATTTGCACTCTCAAAAAAATAGTACCCAAAATTAAAATTAGAACTAAAATGACGAAAGCAGATATCGTAGCAAAAATTTCAGAGAAATTAGGCCTAGAAAAAGGTGATGTTCAAGCAACAGTTGAATCTTTTATGGAAGAAGTTAAAACTTCATTAGAAACTGGAGACAATGTTTATTTAAGAGGATTTGGTAGTTTTATTATCAAAACTAGAGCTGAAAAAACAGGAAGAAACATTTCTAAAAACACAACTATTAAAATACCAGCTCACAACATTCCAGCTTTTAAACCTGCAAAAGTGTTTGTTGAAGGAGTAAAAACAAATAACGAAGCAAAGTAAAAATAGTATTAATCACCAAAAATCTATCCGATTATGCCAAGTGGTAAAAAAAGAAAAAGACATAAGGTAGCAACGCACAAACGTAAAAAGAGAGCGAGAGCTAACCGTCACAAGAAGAAAAAGTAGTTCTAAACTACTTTTTTCTTTTTTAAAAAGTTCATTGAAATCGGATTTGCCAAAAAGTCGAAAGTAAAAAGTCGAAAGATTCAATACTTTTGTTATGGTCGAATCCATCGGGTAACAAACCTGTTAAAAATATTGTTTAATCCATCCTTACTACAAAGTTGATGCTTGATAGTTAGTGGTTTATAGAGTTTTTCCAACAACCCACAACTAACAGCTGACAACTCCATTGTTTGGATAAAAATTTAACGTGTGAATAAAGAATTAATCATCAGATCTAGTTCTGAAGCCGTAGATTTTGCCTTATTAAAAGATGGAAAACTAATTGAATTACACAAAGAACAAGAAACTAGCAATTTTCAGGTAGGCGATATTTTTATTGCCAAAATCAGAAAACCAGTTGCAGGACTTAATGCAGCATTTGTAAATGTTGGCTTCGAGAAAGATGCCTTTTTGCATTATCACGATTTAGGTCCAAATCTTGCTTCTCAATTGAAATTCATAAAACTTGTAAGCGCAGGTAAAATAAAAGATTTCTCCCTAAAATCCTTTCAGTTTGAAAAAGAAATAGATAAAGATGGCGCTATGACCGATGTGTTAAGTGCTAATCAATCAATTCTTGTTCAAGTAGTCAAAGAACCAATATCTACAAAAGGACCAAGAATTAGTTCAGAACTTTCTCTTGCCGGACGATTTATTGTACTTGTCCCTTTCTCCGATAGAGTCTCTGTTTCTCAAAAAATAGAAGAAAAAGGAGAAAAAGATAGACTAAAAAAACTGGTTCAAGCTATTAAACCAAAAGGATTTGGCGTTATTGTTCGCACAGTAGCCGAAGGCAAAAGCACAGTAGAATTAGAAAAAGATTTGCAGAACCTCATAGAGAGATGGACTGCAATGTGTAAAAAATTACCAACCGCTCATCATCCGTCAAAAGTATTAGGAGAGCTCAATAGAGCTTCATCAATATTAAGAGACGTCTTCAACGATACCTTTAGCGGTATCCAAATAGATGATGAAGAGTTGTACAACCAAACAAAGGACTATTTACAAGAAATAGCCCCTTCAAAAACATCGATTGTCAAGTTTTATCAATCAAACGACACACCTATTTTTGAGAAATATAATATTGAGAGACAAATCAAGACCTCCTTTGGAAAAACAGTTTCTATGAGTAAAGGTGCTTATCTTATTATCGAACATACCGAAGCTTTGCATGTCATAGACGTAAATAGCGGAAACCGTTCCAATAAGGCATCAAATCAGGAAGACACTGCCATGGAAGTCAATATGATAGCCGCCGCCGAAATAGCAAGACAATTACGTCTTCGCGATATGGGCGGAATAATTGTAATTGATTTTATCGATATGGGAAATCCCGAAAATCGCAAAGTCCTGTTCGACTTCTTGAGAGAAGAAATGAGCGATGATAAAGCAAAACACAAAATCTTGCCCCCAAGTAAATTTGGATTAGTCCAGATTACACGACAAAGAGTAAGACCAGAAGTCAACATTAAAACCAGAGAAGAAGATCCAAACAATGAAAGTGGCGAAATTGAAGCGCCAATTCAAATCATTGATAAAATCGCCCTAGATTTAGAAAACATTTTAAAAACCCACAAAAAAGTTGTTCTTAATGTACATCCATTTGTAGCTGCGTACCTCAGTAAAGGTTTTCCATCGTTGCGTTCAAAATGGTTTTTTGAACATAAAAAATGGGTAAAAATCATACCGCGTGACGCTTACACGTACCTTGAATATCATTTCAACGATAAAAAAGGAAATCCTATTAAAGATTAAAACAAAAACCGCTATTCGAAAGAGTAGCGGTTTTTTCGTGGCTTTTTTTAGAAGCAATTTCCAGCTATTCGCTTTATCTCTTATAAAGCTTCCAGC
>JAYTVI010000126.1:0-17440 GCA_043744095.1 Flavobacterium sp. | reverse complement strand
CATCAACAAACAAAATAGGTACTTCCTCGACATAATCGGGTGTGATTGTGTTGGCTCTAAAAATAAATTTTTTGTCGTATAATGTATTTCCTATAAAGAAAGTAACCATAAACTCATTATTCAAAACGAGGACGCTTTTTTCAATCATTTCGACTTTTACAACAGAAACAGCTGGAATTTCTATAAAAGCGTGTCGCAATAGTGATGTTTTTTTCATTTCGCCATCAATTGTTCCGAATGCTTTCGAGACAACCATAACGCTATCAAGTTGAAAATCGCTGTCGTTTATCAAATAAACATACCAAACTTTTTCCATAAAGTCATCACTCCATTCTTGGACTGCTGCAAGGAAAACATTTTTTACTACTGGGATTATAATGTCGGATTTCATTTTTTGAGATAATGGACTAAGAGATAAAAGATGATAGACTAAAAGATAATAGACAGAAGTCTTTCATATATCCGTCTAATCATCTATAGTCTTTTTTATATACTCGCTTTAAATTGCTCTAAAAAACGCACATCGTTTTCATAAAACATTCTAATATCGCCAATTTGATAAAGTAACATTGCGATGCGTTCTATTCCCATTCCAAAAGCAAATCCGTTGTACTCATCAGGATTGATGTTGCAGTTTTTTAACACATTTGGATCAACCATTCCGCAACCCATAATTTCTAGCCAACCTGTTCCTTTTGTAATTCTATAATCGGTTTCGGTTTTTAAACCCCAATAAATATCTACCTCAGCACTTGGTTCTGTAAAAGGAAAATAACTTGGTCTGAGTCGAATTTTTGATTTCCCAAACATTTCCTTTGTGAAATACAATAACGTTTGTTTTAAATCTGCAAACGAAACATCTTTGTCAATATATAACCCTTCCACTTGATGAAAAATACAGTGAGATCGAGAAGAAACGGCTTCATTCCTGAAAACTCTTCCTGGAGAAATTGTACGAATTGGTGGTTTGTTGTTTTCCATATAACGCACTTGTACTGAAGATGTATGCGTACGCAACAAAATATCTGGATTGGTCTGAATAAAAAAAGTGTCTTGCATATCGCGTGCAGGATGATATTCTGGCAAGTTTAATGCTGTAAAATTATGCCAATCGTCTTCTATTTCTGGACCTTCAGAAACATTGAAACCTATGTTTGAAAAAATATCAATAATTTGATTTTTTACCAATGATATCGGATGTCGAGAACCAATTGAAATAGGTTCGCTTGGACGTGTTAAATCGCCATAAACTCCTTTTATTTCTAGTTTACTATCAAGTAGTTCTTGTATTGTTTTTACTTTCTCTTCGGCGGTGGTTTTTAATAAATTGATTACTTGCCCGAATTCTTTTTTCTGATCGTTCGGTACATTTTTAAATTCTGCAAAAAAATCTTTCAACAAGCCTTTGCTTCCAAGGAATTTTATTCTGAAATTTTCAAGTTCAGCAGGATTTTGTGTGTTGAATACTTGAGCTTCGCCAATATATTGTTTTATCTTATCTATCATTTTTGATGCGTAATTGAGAGTGCAAATTTAGGTTTTTGAAATCTATTTTATAAGTTCTTTTTCAAGAAAATAACCAACAATGGCTTCTTTCATCAAAATTGATTGTTCTCCTGCTTTAAGTGGAGGCAATTCTTCTTTAACTTTAAAATGAGGCCAACCATCTTCATCAAAAAATTCGAATTCATAATATCCATAAGGTTCTAGCAATCTGCAAATTGCGATGTGCATTAAATTTAGTTT
The DNA here is from genome assembly GCA_043744095.1 of Flavobacterium sp. Classification (GTDB taxonomy): domain Bacteria; phylum Bacteroidota; class Bacteroidia; order Flavobacteriales; family Flavobacteriaceae; genus Flavobacterium. The sequence goes on along the minus strand of JAYTVI010000126.1, from coordinate 15,694 downwards.
TTCGTCTTTTTTATATTTATTATGAACTTTTCCTAATTCCTGAACTCCAATTAAATAAATTATAGCATCAAGATCTAAATCTTCTCCTTGCGAAAACTGATTAGTAAGTAGCATGACAAGCTGTTCCCAGCGTTCTTTGAGTTGTGTATCTCTTGACATATTGTGAAATTAGATTTTATATAAACTAATTTTATATTTATAAATTCAAATTAAAATATAGAATTTTATGTGATTTATTTTCATAAAAGTATATTTTTGGTGCAAAAGTAGGTTAAATAATTTATTGAGACTTAAAATATGGATGTAATAGATATTGTTTTGGCAGGTTTGTTGTGTTATGGTGCTTTCAAAGGATTGCGGAATGGTCTTTTTGTAGAGTTAGCTTCGCTTGTTTCTTTTTTTATAGGAATTTATGTTGCGGTAAAATTCTCGTATGTCGTTGGCGCTTTTATTGGTGAAAGCAAATCGGCAAAAGTTACTGCTTTTGTAATTACTTTGGTTCTTGTCGTAATTGCGATTCACTTATTGGCAAAAGTTTTTTCTGGAATTGCAAGTTTTGTATTCTTAGGTTGGCTTAATAAACTTGGTGGAGCTGTATTTGCCACTATTAAAACCGCATTATTACTAGGAATTGTATTGAGTTTGTTTCAAAAAGTAAACCTCAACGATACCATAGTTTCAAAAGAAACTCAAGAAAAATCATTGTTTTTTAATCCGCTTTTGAAAACATCAGAAATAATGTTGCCTGTATTGAAAGATTGGTTTGTTGATTTGAGAGAAAAAGTACAGCCAAAATCAAATTCGAAATAGTTATTTCACTTCTTTTATCGCACTATTTTCAATCCATCCTTCTGTACCATCAGTAAGTTGAATTTTTTTCCAATTATCTAATGTTTCCAAAACAAAAACTTTTGTTCCTTCGTGAAGAATAAGCACATCTAAACCTGATGTTTTTGGTTCGCTTTTTACCGATACAACTTCTGCAAAAACAATTGCTGGTCGCTCGTTTTGATAGTGATTTTTTTCAAAAATAGCTGATAAAACACTTATCAATATCAAGAAAACCAGTACAAACATTCCGATGAAAAAAATTCTTTTATAAAGAGTAAATTGCGAAAAATAATATACTAAAAAAAACAGTAAAAATAAAACTGCAAGCCCAACCGAAATCCAAGCCCAAGTATTATAGTGAAAATTTGCTGTAAAATCTCGGAGTAACTTAGCGAAGCCAACTTTTGGCACTTCTTTTATCTCATCAATTTGAAGTTTTTGAGCAAATTTTAAATTATTTAGAACTTCTTTATTATTGGGGTTTAAGACCAATGCTTTTTCATAATTATAAATTGCTGGTGCTACTTTATTTAATTTGTAATAACAATTTCCTAAATTAAAATACAATTCTGGTGATTGTTTTTTACTACTTAAAACACTTTCATATGCCGTAATTGCAGATTCAAAATTACCGCTTTGATATAAAGCATTGCCTTTTTCGAACCCATTTTGAGCTACTATAATTTGTGAAATTAATACAATTAAAAAGACTATTTTTTTCATTTTTTTGGTATTATCAATTGTCAATTCTAGATTATCAATTGTTATATCTGTTTTTCTAATTCTGAAATGATACCAACTGCTTTGTCATAATCTTGTTGTATCGCAAAACTTGAAGATGGAGCATAACGTGCCATTTCGCAGTTTTCTGTTAATGTTATAAACGACTGTACTGTATCAGAATTTGCATTTCTGGTTGATAATATTTCTCTGATTTTATCTTTGCTCATTTCTGATGTTTCGATATTTAATTTTGCTTTCAAGAAATTATGCATTGCTTTTTCGAGAGAGATATAAAACAACTCTTTATTGTTGATTTGTGTTTTGGCTTCAGACAAATATTTTTTGGCCAATTTGTTGGATAGTTTTATTTTGTTTCCAACAATATCGCCATCTAATGCTTCTTTTTTCTTTCTAAACACCACCACAACAGGAATGATTAAAAAAGGGAAAAACATTAAAGTGTAAAACAATGTCGAACCTAAAAAATCTTTTTTATGAATGTTGGTCAAATTGGTTTTTAATTGAATAAACTGGAATTGCTCTCCTGCAGAAACTTTCATTTTTGAAACACCAGGATTTGCATTTGCAGCAACATTATTTTCTGAAGTTGGTCCATCAAGCACGTTAACCATAATTTCTGGTGAGATAATCGTTTTATAACTTGAAGTTCCTAAATCAAAATAAGTAAACGACATTGGTTTAATTGGATATTTCCCTTTAAATTGTGGAATAATTGTGTAAGAATCTGAAATATTACCGTTCATTCCAGAAAGTGGTGTTTGTACATTTTCGTTATGTACAGCGTCGTACATTTCTAGTGAGCTAGGAACAACTGGTTTGGGTAAAGTAAACAATTTTAGGTTTCCAGTTCCCGAAGCAACGAGTTTCAAATCTAGCGATTCTCCGTTTTTTAGATTGGTTTTTGATGGTGTTACCGAAAAATTAAAACGCCCAACAGCTCCGCTAAAATCTACCGGTTTTCCTGATTCTGGTAATGGTTTTACTGTTATTGTTTTACTGCCTGCTGACACTCTTTTGTTGTCTTCTACTACTTGTACTTGTCCAAAAATATTTCTTCTATTTGTGGGAACTTGACAATCTATATCTAACGAAAGTGGTTCGATTTCTAATTTTCCAGACTTCTGAGGATAAAGAACTGTTTTTCTTAAAACAACATAACGGTATTTTTCGCCATTATAATTTCCTTCTTCGGCAACCAATTGTTTTATATCGATATTCTGACTCCAAAAATCATTATACTTTGGTTTGTTGAGTTCTCGCCAGTTTGTAATTCCGATGTTATAACTAAAAAAAAGTTTGTAAACTACTGTAATAGGTTCGTTTACATAAGGATTCCCTTTAGAAATCTCGGCAACCAAATGTATAGCATCATTTGCAGATACTTGAGGTTGGTCGTTTGGATCTCTAGGTTGCTCAACTGCATTTGTAACTGTAATTTTTACAGGATTGGTTTTATAAATCTGACCATTTATTTCTACCGAAGCTTGTTTGATAGTTAGAACTCCTTTTTGAGTTGGTAGCAAAAAATAAGAATACGATTTATTGAAAGAACTTCTACCGTTTATCCAAGATTGACTCACTTGCTGACTTGGTCCGCCAACAATTCTAAATCCTTCAAATGATGGTGGTGAAAAATTATCTCCATCATCATTCATCGAAAAATCGATACGCAATCTCTCGTTGAGTCCAAGTGTGTTTTTACTAACTTTAGCTTCAAATTGTACTTGAGCATAAAGTCCTTGTACAAATAGTAAAAACAATATTATATGTTTTTTCATTTTCAAATTATAAAATTGACTAATTAAATGATTTTCTACCAGTCCTTTTCTGTTTGAACTGGTTTTCCTTTAATTTTTTTAGCATTTACTTTATCTTGTACTTTCTTTTCTTCGTTATTGACAGCGTCCATTAGATTTTGAAGGCGTTCTTTAGAAATTCCTCCTGGTTTTGGTTGTGGTTTTTCTAGAGGCTTTTCATCTTTTCCTCTATTTTCTTTCTTGTCTTTGTCGCCTTCTTTTTTATCCTCCTTTTTATCTTGATCTTTTTTGTCGTCTTTTTTATCCTTATCTTTTTTATCGTCTTTCTTGTCTTTTTTATCTTTTTTCTTATCGTCTTTTGGCGGATTTTCTTTCAACATTTTCTTTGCTAAAGCATAATTATACCTCGTTTCTTCATCATCTGGATTGTTTCTCAATGCATTTTTATAGGCTTCAACGGCTTTTGTATAATTTTTTTCTTTCATAAAAACATTTCCTAAATTATGAAAGGCTTGATGTTTTTCTGTGCGTGTTTTTGAGTTTTCAATACTTTTCAAATAGGCAAATTTTGCTTCACTTGCTTCGTTTTGTCTATAAATAGAATTTCCTAAATTATAACTTGCAATAGCTTTTGTTGGCGCTTTTGAAATAGAAATTCTGTAATTTGCTTCAGCATCGGCATATTTTTTGGCAACAAATTCATCGTTTGCGGTTGGCAAATAATTGTCTTTTTCTTGAGCAAAAGTTGCCATAGAAAGAAACAATACGCTATAAAAAATTAAATTTCTCATTATTCTTTTTCATTAAATAAATTCAACTTTTTAATCCAATTGGTTTTTCTTTCTAAAAAGAAAATATCTAAAAACAGCAATGCAAAAGCAATGCCTAAAAACCATTGAAATTGTGATTGAAAATCGGCCATTTGTGTCGATTCAAATTCGGTTTTTTGTATATTATTCAACGCTTTTTTGATATAATCCAGAACTTCTTTGGTGTTGCTTCCGTTTACATAACCTCCTTTGGTTGCTTTGGCAATTTCGGTTAAACTTTCTTGATTGAGTTTGGTGATTACTACTTCGTTGTTTTGATCTCTTTTAAAACTTTCTACAACTCCATTTTGTCTAATAGGTATTGGCCCACCTTTTTCTGTACCAACTCCAATAGTGATAATTTTTATTCCTAATTTATTTGCTTCGTCTGCTGCATCTGCTGCGCCTTCGGAGTGATCTTCTCCGTCAGAAATCATTATAAGTAACTTGCTTGTTTTATTGTTTTTGTCAAAATAAGTCGATGATAATTTTATTGCATAGTCTAATGAAGTTCCTACAGACGATACCATATTGGTGTTCATACTTTGAAGAAACATTTTTGCAACTGAATAATCTGTAGTAATTGGCAGCACTGGAAAAGCGTTTCCTGCATAGGCAACAATTCCTATACGGTCATTGCCCAATTGATTAATAATTTGTGAAACTAATTGTTTGCTTTTATCTAATCTGCTTGGAGCAACATCTTCGGCAAGCATACTTTTTGATAAATCGACAGCAAAAACAATGTCTATTCCTTCTCGTTTTACAGTTTCCATTTTAGTCCCAATTTTAGGATTGACCAACCCTAAAATTAATCCTAACAACGCCAATAACAAAACAACAAATTTCAAAATTGGTTTGAAAACAGATTTTTCTGGACTTAGTTTTTTTACTAAATCTAAATCTCCAAATTCTCTTTGTTTTTTTCTTTTCCAGAATTGAAGATACAAGAAAACCATTACCAATATTGGAATGATGAATAACAAATACAAATACCCTTTTTCTTCTAATTCGTACATGATTTTTATATAAAACTTCTAAAAATGGTGTTTCTTACTATAATTTCTAACAACAAAAGTAATCCTGCAATCCAGACAAAAGGTCTAAATTTTTCGTCAAAATCATAGAACTTTAATTCTTCTATTTCTGTTGTTTCTAGTTTGTTGATTTCAGAATATATCTGAGCTAATTTTTCGTTTCCTGTTGCTCTAAAATATTTGCCTCCAGTTTTTTGAGCGATATTTTGCAATAATTTTACATCTATTTCTACAGGCATCATTCTAAAAAGAAACTGACCGTTTGGAGCAATTGCATATGGAAACTCAGCCATTCCGTTGGTTCCGATACCTATAGTATATACTTTTATTCCGTATTGTAGTGCTATATCTGATGCGGTTTCTGGCTCAATAAATCCAGCATTATTTACACCATCGGTTAACAAAATAATGACTTTGCTTTTGGCTTTACTGTCTTTTAATCTGTTTACGGCGGTTGTTAATCCCATTCCGATTCCTGTTCCGTCTTGCAATACATTATCATATTTAATACTGTTTATGGCGTCTAGTATAACTGCTTTGTCACTAGTTACAGGTGTTTTTGTATACGCTTCGGCAGCATAAACTACTAATCCTATTCTATCATTTGGTCTTTCTTCAACAAATTTTTCGGCTACTTTTTTCAAAGCTTCCATTCTGTTAGGTCTTAAATCTTTGGCAAGCATACTGCCAGAAACATCAACTGCCATAACAATATCAATACCTTTTGTGGTTTTGGTTTGATTGCTTATGTCTACTGTTCGTGGTCTTGCCATTGCAATTATTAAGGAACTCAATGCCAATAATCGCAAAATATACAGTCCAGGTTTTAGTTTTGCTAAAATAGATTTTGAGGCTTGAAAACCTTTTAGGGAACTTATTTTTAAGGTTGGTGTTTGTTCATTTCTTTTCCAAAACAACCAAGCAATTGCTGGTATTAGCAACAGAAAAAGCCAAAAAAACTCTGGGTTCAAAAAAGTTACTTCTTTCATTATTCGGATACTTTTTTAAGTTCTACTGAGTTTAAAATTCGTTCCGATATTTTATTTGCATATTGGTCTCCTTCGTTATGCATCATCATTATTTGTTGTAAACCACCTTCTTGACTAAAAATTAAAATCTCATAGTAAATCTTTGTACTACTTTTTGTTATATTATCAATTTTAGAAAAAGTTCCGTATCCTTTCATTCCTTTTATCCCGTCTTTGGTTTCAAACTCTTCTTGTTTTACAATCATATTTTGCGCACCTTGAGCTTCAATACCTTGAATTGAACCTTCAATTGATTTTGATAAATCAAGTTCGGTTTCTTGTTTGAAACTATAGGTAGAAACCATAATATATAGATTGCCTAGTAATGTGCCATAAGCAAAGGATTGCATTTCTTTTATCAACGCCATTCCTTCTTTTGGAAGCGATTGCGAAATATCAATTCTTTTTAAAACCTTTGGAGTTTCTAACTTTACACTTGGATTTCCGTATTCGCTATACACCCATTCACCCTCAAGCAATTGTTTTGATTGGTTACCAAGAATGGTGTCTTTTACAAAATCAAATCCTCTTGTAACAATAAAGAAAAATAATATTCCTAAAATGGTTCCAAAAACAAATCCAAGTGTTGTTAATATTCTGTTTTTTCTCTTTTTTTGCAATTGCAATTTCAATTGTTCTTGGCGTTGCAACTCATTCAATAAAAGTTCTTCTTGGTTTTCTACAACTACTGGAATCGATTTGTCAAGAGTTATAATTGTTTTTTCGATTTTGTTTCTGTCTTCAGTAATTTCAAAATCTAGTGGTTTAGATTTAGCAAATTTTACTAAATCGGCTTGTTTTAAAACTCTTTCAAGATTTTCAATTGTTTCCTGTGAAAGTTTCATTTTCTTTTTCTGAGAAGCAATTCGCAATCCGTCTATCAATTCTGATGTGGTGCTTTCCATTGCTGGAATATCTATTGCTTCTTCGATATAATTTCTTGCAATATTGGTCAATTCGCTATAATAAGCTTTGATTTCGCCTTTTTGCCAAAGTTCTTTTTTCTCTAAATTATTAAGCAAACTGGTTGCTTTTTCGATTGGTGTTTTATATAAATCTTCTTCTATTTTTTTTGTTTGCCGTTTTTTTATAAACCAATATACAAATGCGCCTATTCCTGACAGAATAAGTAAGGCAAGCAACAGCTTCCATATCCAACTTTTGCTAGAAGTTACTTCAGCAATTGGCTTGATGTCGTACATTTTTTGTTTCAGCGTATCAACAACCACATTAGAAACCTCAACACGAATACTATCTGTTAAAAAAGGTTTGTTGTTGATTATAATTTTTATTGAAGGAATTGTATATTTTCCTGAATCAAATTGTGTTAAACCGTATTTTTTTACCAGTTCATATCGATTGTTGTTTTTTACAGTATCAATCGGATAAGATTGAATAACTTCTAGAGCTCCAAAATTTTTTAGATTTGGAAAAACCACTTTTAATAAGGTGTCAACCGAAGTTTTAAAAGTTATTTTAAATTCGGCTCCAATTTTATTTTTGGATGTATCAATACTTGTTGTCACTTGCTTTTGTTGTGCAAAAACAGTTGATGAAAGTAGTAATAGTATGTATAGTTTGAATTTCATTTTATAATTTAAACGCTTTATCTCGATTTAAAATAACCTAATAATTTAGTAACATAACTCTCTTCTACTCTAGTGTTTACAACTCCAGAACCAGATTTGCTAAACGTTTCTTTAAAATAATTTATTTTATCCTGATAGTACTTTTCATAACTCATTCGCACCGATTTTGAACCTGTATTGATAACTTGAGTTGTTGCTGTTTCTGCATCAAGCATAGCGACCATTCCGATATTTGGCATTTTTTCTTCCCGAATATCATATACTCTAATTCCTGTAATGTCGTGTTTTTTTGATGCAATTTTCAATGTTAGTTCATAATCATCTGCCATAAAATCTGATATTACAAATACAATAGCTTTCTTTTTTTGAGTACTAGACAAAAATTTTAAAGCTTGAGCAATATCGGTTTTGTTACTTTCGGGTTCAAATTCTATCAATTCTCGAATGATTCTTAAAACATGTGAACGTCCTTTTTTGGGAGGAATATATAATTCTATTTGATCTGAAAATAAAATCAAACCAATTTTATCGTTGTTTTGTGTTGCCGAAAAAGCCATAGTTGCAGCAATTTCGGTAACGATATCTTTTTTGAATTGATTTTTGGTTCCAAAACTTTCAGAACCCGAAATATCAACCATAAGCATCATTGTTAATTCGCGTTCTTCTTCAAAAACTTTTACATGAGCTTCGTTATATCTTGCAGTTACATTCCAATCTATAGCACGAATATCATCCCCATATTGGTAAGGACGCACTTCAGAAAAAGTCATTCCGCGTCCTTTAAAAGAGGTGTGATATTCTCCCGAAAAGATATGATCGCTCAATCTTCGGGTTTTAATTTCTATTTTTCGTACTTTTTTGAGTAACTCTTTTGTATCCATTATAGTTATTTGTTGTTGGTTGACAGTTGTTGGTTTTTATATTTAATCCTTCAACCTTTTACTATCTATCATCAACTTTTTAAGGTACTTCTACTTCATTAATGATTTTGTTTATAATCTCTACAGAGGTTATATTTTCGGCTTCTGCTTCATAAGTAATCCCTATTCTGTGACGCAAAACATCGTGAACAACTGCACGAACATCTTCTGGAATTACATAGCCACGACGTTTAATAAAAGCATAACATTTTGCAGCATTTGCCAAATTTATACTACCACGTGGTGATGCTCCGAAACTTATTAATGGTTTTAAACTTTCTAATTTATATTTTTCAGGATAACGAGTTGCAAATACAATATCTAGGATGTATTTTTCGATTTTTTCATCCATATATACTTCGCGAACGGCTTCTTGAGCACGTAGAATTTGCTCGATAGAAACTACTTGATTTACTTTTTCATAAGCACCTTTTAAATTCTGACGTATAACCATTCGTTCTTCATCCATTTTTGGATAATCAATAACGGTTTTCAACATAAAACGGTCTACTTGCGCTTCCGGCAAAGGATATGTTCCTTCTTGCTCAATAGGGTTTTGAGTAGCTAAAACCAAAAACGGTCTGTCTAATTTAAATGTAGTATCGCCAATTGTCACTTGCTTTTCTTGCATAGCTTCTAACAATGCCGATTGAACCTTCGCTGGCGCACGATTGATCTCATCTGCCAAAACAAAATTGGCAAAAATTGGTCCTTTTTTTATTGAAAATTCGTTTTGCTTTATGTTATAAATCATAGTTCCTACAACATCTGCAGGTAATAAATCTGGCGTGAATTGTATGCGGCTAAAACTTCCGTGAACGGCTTGCGATAAAGTGTTTATGGCTAACGTTTTTGCTAATCCAGGAACGCCTTCAAGCAATATGTGTCCTTGACCTAAAAGCCCGATTAACAAACGTTCTATCATATGTTTTTGTCCTACAATAACTTTATTCATTTCCATTGTAAGCAAATCGATAAAAGCACTTTCTCTTTCTATCTTTTCATTTATCGCTCTAATGTCTAGAGTCGTTGTATTTTCTTCCATTTCCATAATTTTTGTAGTATAAAGTGAGTTCCTTTATTTAAGGTGGTGCAAATTGAAATTTTTTTTAGAAGTAAGATGTTAAAAAATGGTTAAAACTTCTTATAAACACTCAATTTTAAGGATGATTTGTGATAGTATTTTTATTTTTTTAAGAACTTTGAAAATGATACTTTATTTTTGATTTTTATTTAACCTTTATAAATTAAATTTTTAATGTCTTTAAAACCTTTTTCTAGAATAATTGCCGGAACTATGACTTGGGGAATTTGGGGTAAAAACCTCAATACTAATCAAATGATTTCATTACTAAATACTTGTCTTGAAAACGGTATTTCTACATTTGACCACGCAGATATTTATGGTGGCTATACAACAGAAGCTAGTTTTGGAACTGCTATTAAACAAAGTCAAATTGAGAGAGAGAAAATTCATTTGATTTCAAAATGCGGGATTCAAATGCAATCTGATAATAGAACAACAAGAATCAAACATTATGATTATTCGAAAACTCATATAATTTGGTCTGTTGAAGAATCGTTATTGAATTTGAAAACCGATTATCTCGATTTGCTTTTGTTGCACAGACCAAGTCCGTTAATGCAAGCTGATGAAATTTCTGAAGCTATTTTGAAATTGAAAAACGAAGGTAAAATTTTAGATTTTGGCGTTTCGAATTTCACCAATACTCAATGTGATTTGATTCAAACAAGAACCAAAATCAATTATAATCAAATTCAGTTTTCAGTATCGCATCTTGATGCTATGCTTGACGGAAGTTTAGACTATATGCAAACTCAAAAAATAACACCAATGGCTTGGAATCCGTTGGGTACTGTTTTTAAAGATACTATTCCACAATCTATGCGTATTCAGGAATTATTGACAACACTTTCAAAAAAATATAATGTTCCAGAAGATGTTTTGCTTTTAGCTTGGATTTTGAAACATCCTGCAGAAATTTTACCCGTATGTGGCACAGCAGATTCAACAAGAATTGTAAGATTAATGCAAGCAACAACCATAGAATTATCAATAGAAGATTGGTTTGCCTTATGGGAAAAAAGTATAGGTAACAATGTTCCTTAGCTAAATTTTATTTAAATGATAAATAAGCGTTTGCTCATAAAAAATTTACTTGCTCATAATGATGAGTGCAGTTTTTATGACAAAAAACGCCAACTAAATTTGCATTCACGCGAAGGAAAAGCTAAGTTTTTGAAACACATTTGTGCTTTATCAAATTCTAACCCAATAAACAATTCTTATATTGTTGTTGGCGTCGAAGATCACGATAATGAGATTGTAGGAGACGATTTTTTTGATGATAGTAGGATTCAGAATCTTGTAAATGCTTTTTTGGAAAATCCGCCTAAAATTCAATATGAGAATGTTCCTTTTCCTAATTTACCAAAAGATAAGGTAGTTGGTTTAGTTACTATAAAACCAAAAAAAAGAGCCTCTTATTTCAAAAAAGGAATTCACACCATTCTTGTTAATAGTGTTTTTATAAGACGTGGAAGCAACACTGTGCCAATTGAATCTCTAGATTTTGAAAAAAATCATCAAAACTCAGAAACCGTTATTGGTATCGAAAATAATTCAAGAAATAGTATCGAATATACTTTGGATGGTGTTATAGATTTTATAAATTTTCGTCATAAAAACATGGCGTCAAATTACAAAGTGTTTAAAGAATTGTTTGTGATATGTTGGGCTGGAATACCGAAAAAAACTCGAGACAAAACCTTACTTTCACGCGTAGATATTGAGTTGGTAAATGAACAAATTAAATTATTTTATTCTGCTCAAGACGATGTAACTATTACTTACGACGACAAAAGTTTTACCATTACAGAGTATGTTTCGTTGGGTTTGAATGACAAAACAAGTTATTATCCTTTAGAGAAACAAACCATTTTATTTTTTGATAACGGATATTATAAAATAGATAGAGAAATGCTTTTTGAACCACCAGAATATAATAAAAAAATGCTGTTTCATATCTATAATTCCAATATGTCATTGCTAACAAAATTGCAAAAAGGACTTGCGTTAAGTTCACGAGAACAAAAGGATTTAGAAAATTTGCCTTCAACTCTTATGATTTGTCACCTCAATGGATTTGAAGATGCAAAACAAAAACTGATTGATGCAAAAGAATTTTTAAAACCATATACACTAATATATTTGTCATTTAAAGAAGCTATGAGGATTTTAAGGAAAATGAAGTATGATGTACAATAATTTATATAAAAAATTATGACTAGAACACTTGTTATAGGAGATATTCACGGAGGATTGCGCGCTTTGCATCAAATTTTTGAAAGAGCAAATGTCACGACTGAAGATAAATTAATTTTTCTAGGTGATTATGTTGATGGTTGGAGTCAATCTCCACAAGTATTAGATTTTTTAATCGAATTAAAAACCACACATAATTGTATTTTCTTACGAGGAAATCACGACGAACTCTTATCAGATTGGCTTTCTGAAAGCAAAGACAATTTGTTGTGGTACAATCACGGCGGAGAATCTACAGTCTTAGCCTATGTTAACGTTAACGAGCAAACCAAAAATAATCACGTAACCTTTCTTAAAGCGTTAGAAAATTATTATTTAGATGACCAAAACAGGTTATTTCTTCATGCTGGATTTACGAATATGAATGGTATAAAATTTGAATATTTTCCTAGATTATTTTATTGGGAACGAACACTATGGGAAACCGCACTTTCATTAGATTCAAATCTAAAAAAAGAAGATGTTTTGTACCCAAGACGATTAAAGTTATATGCAGAGATTTATATTGGTCATACTCCTGTAACACAAATCGGAGAAACAAAACCAGTAAATAAAGCGTGTGTTTGGAATATAGACACTGGTGCAGCTTTTAAAGGACCATTGACGATTTTAGATATCGACAGTAAGAAATTTTGGCAAAGTGAGCCATTACCTCATTTATACCCAAACGAAAAAGGTAGAAATTAAATTTATTAAACTATTTTTGCTGCAATAATTATTAAATTTTAAAACTATGAAAAAAATTATTACCCTTTTATTATTATCATCAGCTTGTTTTATAAACGCACAAGCTTTTAAAGGTAAAGGAGATTTTAAAGCTCAAATTGGAGCAAGTATTCAAAGCGGAGCTAACGGAATTTTTGTTTCTGGAGATTATGGTATTGGCGAAAACATGTCAATTGGTGTTGCATCAACTTATGTATTAGGTGTTTCAGAAGGTGATCTAAGCGCTGTTCCTTTCAAAGATAAGTTTGATATGAAATTACGTTTTAATGCCAATATTGGAAATGTAATAAATATTGACGAAAAATTAGATGTTTACCCTGGTTTGGATATAGGCTTGAAAAACTTTGGTGCGCATCTTGGAGCGCGTTATTTTTTCACCAACGGATTTGGAGTTTTTACAGAATTTGGTATCCCATTGGCTAAATACAGTAAAAATGACAACGATGGCAACAACCAATTTATGACCAATTTTGGAGTGTCATTTAATTTATAAGACACTTAAATGAGCGTAATAGACAATAAATTACAAGAACGGAGTCATTCTAAATGTGAAATGTGTGGAAGCCCTGACGATTTAAGAATTCATCTTACAAAAGAAGAAGCCATTTCGTTAGATAATTCAGTTTTGGTTTGTGCTGTTTGCAAAAGTCAAATTGAAAATACTACAACAACAGATCCAAATCATTGGCGTTGTTTGAGCGATAGTATGTGGAACGAAAATAAACCCGTTCAAGTTGTTGCTTGGAGAATGTTAAACAGATTGCGCTCTGAAGGTTGGCCTCAAGACTTGTTAGATATGATGTATCTAGACGAAGATACTCTTGTTTGGGCAGCTGCAACTGGAGAAGGTGATGATGAAGATGGCAAAATAGTTCATAAAGATGCCAACGGAAATATTTTGAAAGATGGCGATTCGGTTGTTTTATTAAAAGACTTAGATGTAAAAGGTGCAACATTTACCGCAAAACGTGGTGCTGCTGTTCATAACATCAAATTGGTTTGGGACAATGCCGACCAAATTGAAGGTCGAGTAGAAGGACAACATATTGTAATTTTGAATCAGTATGTTAAGAAAACCAAGTAAAACAAATTTTTACAGATTAGAAACATGCTATTTTCATTTAAACAAATGAGAAATAACATATTTTTAAAATACTTGATGTCCTTTTTTTATCAGTTCGTTATTGCTCAAGTCATACGTTGAAATGACAAAATATACAAAAAGCGTTCACCATTACTGATGAACGCTTTTTCTTTTATCTTTTAAATCAAAAACTACAAATCAAATTTTATTCCTTGAGCTAAAGGTAAACTTGTAGTATAGTTGATTGTATTGGTTTGTCTTCTCATATACACTTTCCAAGCATCAGAACCTGATTCGCGACCACCGCCAGTTTCTTTTTCGCCACCAAAAGCACCGCCGATTTCTGCTCCAGAAGTTCCGATATTTACATTTGCAATTCCGCAATCTGAACCTGCAACAGATAAAAATGCTTCAGCTTCACGCAAATTGTTAGTCATAATTGCTGAAGATAAACCTTGAGCTACACCATTTTGAATTGCTATTGCATCGTGAACATCTCCAGAATATTTTAGTAAATATAAAACAGGTGCAAAAGTTTCGTGTTGTACGATTTCGAAAGAATTATCTGCTTCTGCAATCGCAGGTTTTACATAACATCCGCTTTCGTATCCTTCTCCAGAAAGAACACCACCTTCGACTAATATTTTTCCGCCTTCGGCAACTACTTTTGATAATGCTTTGTTGTACATTTCAACAGCAAGAGTATCGATAAGCGGTCCAACGTGATTGTTTTGATCTAATGGATTCCCAATTCGCAATTGTTTATAAGCGCCAACTATTGCATCACGAACTTTGTCGTACATACTTTCGTGAATTATTAATCTACGTGTTGATGTACAACGTTGTCCTGCAGTACCAACAGCGCCGAAAACGGCACCAATCACAGTCATTTTTATGTCTGCATCTGGAGTTACAATTATTGCATTGTTTCCACCTAATTCTAATAAGGATTTTCCTAAACGAGCAGCACAAGCTTGAGCCACAATTTTACCCATTCGAGTAGAACCAGTTGCTGAAACTAAAGGAACTCTTTTGTCGTGTGTCATTAATTCTCCTACTTTATAATCACCATTTATTAAGCAAGAAATTCCTTCTGGAAGGTTGTTTTCTTTGATAACTTCTGCAATAATATTTTGACAGGCAATGCCACATAAAGGTGTTTTTTCTGAAGGTTTCCAGACACAAACATCACCACATATCCAAGCCAAAGCGGTATTCCAAGCCCAAACTGCTACTGGAAAGTTGAATGCCGAAATGATTCCGACAACTCCCATCGGATGGTATTGCTCATACATTCTGTGTCCTGGACGTTCTGAGTGCATTGTTAATCCGTGCAATTGACGAGAAAGTCCTACTGCAAAATCACAGATATCTATCATTTCCTGTACTTCTCCATAACCTTCTTGGAGAGATTTTCCCATTTCGTAAGAAACTAGTTTGCCTAAGGCTTCTTTGTTTTTGCGCAATTTTTCTCCAAATTGTCTTACGATTTCGCCACGTTGTGGTGCTGGCATTAGTTTGAAGGTTTTGAATGCTTCGGTTGCGGTTTGCATTACTTTTTCGTAATCTGCTGCAGTTGAAGTTTTTACTTTAGCGATAAGTTGTCCGTCTACTGGTGAGTAGCTTTCTAGAATTTCTCCGTTAGAGAAGTTGTTTTGTCCTGTAGATGTACCTTCGTTGATGGTTTTTACTCCTAGAATTTCTAGTGCTTCGACCATTCCGAATTGTTGTGCAATTGTTGACATTGTCTATTTTTTATGGTTGTTTTTTAAATTTTTTACAAAAATAGTAGTTTATTTTGAATTTTTGGCAATTAGCCCAGA
>JAYTVI010000125.1:0-17595 GCA_043744095.1 Flavobacterium sp. | reverse complement strand
ACTAATCGATATGCGCAACTCACCACCTTAAACCCCTGTAAACATTGAGTTAAAACCTTAACACTTAAATTTACAGACGATTCCTAATTATAAAAACTAAATAAAATGAAACAATTAGCATCAGTAAGAGCAAATTTAAGCTTTTCAATAGAAAATGGTTCAACTGAATTAAAACCATTAGTCGAAGTCATATTATTGACTTATAAGCCTGAATATTCATTTAATGCAAAAAGTGAAATTCAACAAAAAAGAGCATTAGATGAAACAAGACTTTGTTTAAGTACTGATGGATTAAACCAAATGATTGCTAATCTACAACTAACATTGGCACAACTTCAACAATATGAACAAATGGCGATTGCGTTAAATCAAGTTGTAACTGCGATGAAAGTTGATGATAAACCGAAAACGTAGTCTTGCTACTAACGTTTGGTGTTTTGCGAGGTTGTGAACTTCGTGACTACAAATTTTCAACTTAAAATAAATATTATGCGAAAGAAAATAAAATGAGTTATAATAGGATTAAGAAGTTTAAAGAAATAGAAACCATCTTTAATATTAAATTTGTTATAGATAATGACAAGAAAAAAATATATTTATGCGCAATCAAATTTTAATAGGGTTTTGATTGATATTTTTTACATTAAAGAATCAATAATTGGTTTTAACCATAATGATTTTAGGATTAGGATATTAGAGGAATTGTCATATTTAGGATATGAAAAAGAGGAGTTTGCAAAAGCTATTTTTATCAAAAATCATAGAATGTTAGATTTGTTGAATAAGAGTGTTGAGTTTACTTTTGAGGAAGTAGATAAGATTAAGAAAAAATTAGGAATGGACTAAATTTAAACTAATGAAAAAATTAAATTGCGACGAGATTAAAAGAATAAAAAAAGATGTTATTAAAGTTTATTTCTCATTAATAATTTTGGCTGTTCTCTTTGGAATTGGTCATTTAATTTATACTTTTTATAGATTCTGGGGTAAATAGAAAAATAATTCGGATACTATCCCCGATAATAATATTAATTTTAATTAATTACTTTATATGATAAAACTTGGACGAGAAATAAAAAAAGCTAGAGATATGAAAGGTCTCACATTAGAACAACTTTCGCAAAATATATTTAACGATAAACAAAATATCGGTTTTCTTTCAGCTATTGAAAACGGAATTAAACCACAAGCATCTCACGAAAAGGTGAATAAGGTGTTAGCTTACTTTGGGATTGATTCTGCAAAACTCCTTGAAGAAATAAACAATACAACCTCAAATTACAATTTAATTTATCCAGATGATGTTAAAACCACAAAAACATACAATAATTTATTAAAAACAGACCCTAAAAACCCATATTTAAACAATAAATTAACCTGTCAATTGCTTTTAAAAAAACAATCGTTAGAGTTAATCACAAATGGTTTAAACGTTTATAGATGTACTGGTAAAATCCCTAATAATATTGCTGGAAATCAATTGGAAATTTTAAAAGAATTAATTGAACTAGAAATTTTAAAAAATGAATACTAAAATTTACGAAGGAGTTGCTTTCACAAATGACCCAACAGAAGAGAAACAAGAGCCTTATTCAAGAACTTTTTATGATGTTATAGAAGAATTAGAAATGAATGATAGAGAGATTGTTTTTGATAAAATAAACGATTCTGACCAAGAAACAAAAAGTGCGAAAAATCAACTAGAATATTTTAAAAATATTGTGAAAAAGTACTTTGATATTTCTGATTTTCCTTTAGAAAAAACAAGTGATGAATTGTCGGAATTAAACGAAATTAAAAATACAATTTTAATAAATTTAAAATATGATTTATGAAAAATATTGATAAAACAGCATTACAAGAATTGCTAGATTGGTGTGATAGTTTTGATAATCTGCCTATAAAACCAACTTTAACTAATATGAAAGAGAAAATTTGGCAATTACTACCTATTCAAGAACATAACTTAGATACAAACCAATAAACTTGCCATTGCTTCAAACTGCTGTTGTGCGATGGTGTTTTTAAAACTATTAATAATAATAATTAAAATAAAAAATATGGGATGTCATACTTGGTATAAAAAATTAACAACCAACAATCAAGAAAAAATTATAAAAAAAATAAAAGATGTTATAAATGTTTCCAATTACTATTGGTATGAATTTACTTCTTTTAAAGATTTATTTACAAGTGATCAAGAATGGTTAGAAGATATATCAGAATATGTTTATAATAACATAGATGATTTAATTGAAGTAAATGGAGTTTGGGGTATTTATGAAACTGCAATAGGCTATGATAGAGATGAACCTAGAATTAGAAATTATCCAGATAATATAATTACTTCGGCTAACGAGATGTTTAATGTTATGGAAATTGGTTTAGTTGGGTATGAAGGCAATCATTGTAATTTTTATTGGGATATAAATCGAGATAAAGAAATAAGAAAAAATATAATAGATTTTTTTGAGTCACATCTTAACGGTATTATTTATTTTGGGTAGCATCTCGCACAACGGTTTCGGATTTGGCGTAATGCCACCTTGCACGAACTTTAATTTTAGCACTAAACTGTCTGGTGGCATTACGCAAAACACGTGTTAGCGGATGCCTTAATACTAAAATTTATGAAAAAAATAGACTTATTTACACAAGACAAAAATATGTTTGAGCAAATAATAAAAACGGCTCAAAATGGAATATGGGAAGGTCGAGAAATTACACAGTATTTTGAAAATTGCAAATGGTATTCTGAAAAATACGAATGCATAATTATTTTCACGAAAGAATCAGGTTATCATTCTGGTGGCTGGTGGAAAAACCCCGAATATGAAAGATGCTATCATTTATCAATTTCATTTCCTGCTGGTAAAAATCAAAACAAACTAAATAAAATTTTAGAAGGTTTATTTGGTTACAATAAAAAAATGCTTTGGATTGAAAGTCCTTATAGCATTGAGGGAAAGCAAAATGATGTTTGGCATTATAGATTATTTTGCGATACAAATTGGAAAGCAATAATTCCAAAAGGAGAAGTTTACAATACTCATTTTACAGAAAAAGGATGGAAGTCTTTTTCGGAGTCGAGTTTTTCTAAAGGTATCCGCTAACGGTTTCGGGCTTGGCGAAGTGCCGCTACTCGAAACTTAAATTTTAGCACTAACTGTCTGTGGCATTTTGCCAATACTATGTTATGGGTAGTTGTTTTAAAAATTAGCGTTGGCATTAAAAAACGAAATTACAATGGGAAGTTTTAGTTGGAACAAAGCAGACAAATTAACAGCTATTGAAAATGTAGCTTGTGGTACATCTTTTAAATTTTTAATACCGAAAGAATTTGGTGGTGGATTCATAAAAGATAAATACCAAGATTATGGATATTTAGGGACAAAAGAAAATGGAGAATCTAAATACGATATGTATGAACTTTTAGCTTTTTGGAATAAAGCGAAAGGTTTAAAATATGATGGCGAATATCCTCTTATGAAAGAGATTGACGACCATACGGATGACAATAGAGGAATAGGAATCGACATTGGATGCTACGATAAGGATATTTTCAAATTGAAATATCCTTTAAAATTGGTATCTGCATCTTTTGATGGAACTTATGAAGATTTAGAAACTTATAGTGTAGGCGACCCAGACCAAGGTTTCTTTAGCAGAAAAAGGAAGTAATTAACCACTAAACCGTGCGGTGGGAATTTTTAAAACAATTACCTATAACGTTGGTGCTTTGCGTCTGGTGGCTGAATTCAGACTAAAGTTAAAAAGTACAGACAAAACATAAACACTATCCGAGTGATTTCGGACACAAACCAAGCCAAGCCACTAGCGCAAAACACGTGTTATCACTTCGGCTTTTAAAAAATAAACAAATGAAATTATTGAAATCTTTTAGGTGGTTAGAAAAAGAACATAATAACACAACCGATATGTTAGATGATTTTGCGGAATTATATGCTGTTTCTTTTGGTATTTGGTTAGGCATAAACACTAATTCTCATTCAAAAGATGGCTGGTGCGTTTATAACAAAGAATGGTTAACTATCACAGAATGTTATCGTATTTTTTTGGACTCCAACCAAGCTGAGTGATAACGGTTTCGCTTTGCGTCTGTTGCGAAAATTCAAGACAGACCAAACCAAACACACAACCAAGATTGGAGTTGTCAGAGTTTTTTCCGCAGGAAAAAACAACTCAGCAATAGCGCAAAACGATTGTTAACTGTAGCTTTTTTATTTACAAAAAATTAAATATTAAAATAAAATTATGAATTTAAAATTAAAATTTAGAGGTCAAAAACTAAATAAAACTGAATGGGTTTATGGCGATTTAATTCACACTCCAGAGGGATTAAATAGAATTATTGGCTTTAAACTAAAAGGCGAAATGCCTTTAGATGTGGATTATGATTCATTTAATGAAATAGTTGACATAGATTCTGTTGGTCAATTTATTGGACTAAATGACAAAAACGGAAAAGAAATATACGAAGGAGATGTTTTATGCGATTATAGATTAGACGGAACTTATAGAATGTTTAAGATTTTCAGAAATAGAGGAGGTTTTGTCTTCAACACACATCAAGATGATTTTCACAAATCTATTGACCAAATTCTATTTACAGAATCTTGCTCAGATATGCAAAATGCTTCTTTTTTAGAAACGTGTGAGATTGAGAGGTATGTTTCTCAAGCTGAGGCATAACGTATGGTGCTATGTGCAGGTTTGTGTTGCGCCTGCGGCAAACTTGCATATAGCACGTGTTATACGCTGGCACGGTAAGTTTAGTAGAATGTTCAATCGGAGTAATGTAAAAAAGAAAATAAAAATTTTAGGGACGCAATTAATCAATTTAATCATTAAAAAATAAATAAAAAATTTATGGAAACAACAACATTATACCGTAAAATTGGTAAAAGATATATTAAACAAGATGATTATTTAAATGAAAAAGGTTTGCCTTGTGGACTTTATCTTTTCTATAAACCAAGTTATAAAGGAGAACATTTAGCTATGATGAATATGATTCATTATGCTAAAGTTCACGATATTAAAGATATAAGTAGTTTTTGTGATATATTCGTAAAATATGAAAGTAAAATACTTGAAAAATTACAAATAGAAATTGATATATTTAAAAATAGTTATACAGTTTCTGATTTAGCTATGATTATGTTAAAAATAATGTCTGAATTAAAATAAAATATGACACGATTGAACACCGAAAGGCAAACAGAACTAGAACCGAAAAGAATTGAGGTTGCAAAAATAGAAATTGAAAAACTTGGATATGATGTAATTGTTTATCAAAAGAACATTACATTTTTATACAAGGATAATTTGATTACATTTTTCCCTTATTCTGGCTGGGCAATTGGAAAAGAAATTAAGACAGGTAGAGGATTACAAAACTTATTAAAACAATTATAAAATGGAAGATAATAACGATAATAAATTAGCTTTAATAAAAGCATCTGAATTAAGTTTGGTTGATAATAATGTTATGAATGCTAAACAATTAGCATTTATACTAAAACGAACTCCTAAACAATACATTGAGCAAAGACCCGCAAAAGGAGGAGGCGTTTGGGATTTTGTAAGTGGAGGATATGTAAAAAAAGTTTTAAATCTTGCTTTTGGTTTTAATTGGGATTTTGAAATTTTAGATGAGAAAATTTTAATAGAATTTAAAGAAGTAATTGTAACTGGAAAACTAACCGTTAGATCAAATGAAAATACTATTGTCAAAACGCAATATGGTAACAAAGATATTGTTTTTAGATTAGAACCTGATTTTAATGAAGACGGTACTCCAAAAATGATTGAAAAATATAATAAATTTAAAAAAATTAATGAATTAGTTCAAGCTACAAAACAGTCTAATATTCCTTTATCTATAGGAAATGATTTAAAATCTGCTGCTACTGATGCTTTAAAAAAATGCGCTTCTGAATTAGGAATTGCTGCCGATATTTATAACTCAAAAGGATTTAAAGAGGTTTTAGTTGACACAACAATAGATATTACAATTTCTGATGAACAGTGGGTGCTAATAAAAAAAGATTTTGACAATAAAGTTGACCCGATTCCAAATGAGCAAATAGATTATGCTTTAAATATTATAAATAATAGATTATCTGATAAATACCAATTATTAGTTGATTTTTTAAGTAAAATAAAGTAATTATGTATAAGGTAAGAAGTTCTAGTTTAGCTACTTTATTAAGTAGTTGCGGAAAAGTAAACAATAAGTTAGAATGGATAAAATTAGATGTTTGGAATGATACTCATATTCGTTTAGCTATAGATATTTATAATAAACATCACGGTTTTGTATCTCCTGAAATTAAAAGTTTAGATATGTCTGCTGGAGATGAATTAGAAGAAGAAGGGGTTATTTTATATGATAAACATTTTAAAACTAATTATCATTTTGGGTATTCTGCAAGTCGTGATAAAATTCAAAGTTTTGAAAAATCAAATAAATACGCAACAGGAACTCGAGATTTTGGTAACGATATTAAAACTATTGACCAGAAAACATCTACAGATAAAAATGTTTTTGATGCTAAAAAATTTACTAAAGTTGAAGTAGACTACACTATTGCTATGAATGGATATAAATGGTTGTATGGAACTCCTGAACTTGAACTTTATAATGTTTTAATTCCAGCTACTTTTGGTCAAATAAAAAAAATTGTTGATAATAAAGCATATATTGATATGCTTTCTGATACTGAAAGAGATAAATTTCAAGAAGAAGTAGAAAAAAATTATGATTATAGTAAATTAGAATTATCAAAAAGGATTGATGTTAAAGAAGTTCCAATTATAACTGATTTTGAAGAAATAATCATCACTAGAGTAAAAAGAATGAATAAGTGGATTAATGAAAATAAACATAGATTTTAAAAAATAACCAATGCACACCAAACACGTAGCTATAAATGTCAACTCTTATCTTTATTCTAATTTTAATGAAAGGGGAACTGTTAAATTTGAAAGGGATGTCAGATTAATTTTAAAGAGAAATGGATTTGTAGGAAACGCTATAATCCACGATTTTACAATTTCATTACAACCTGATGATAAACTAGAAAAAGTTGCTCATATAGAATTAAACGAAGAAAATTTTTATGTGTCAGAGGTAATTAAGAATGCAAAAAACATTACTGACTACGATAATCTAAATTACAAAAGTAAAAGAGATTTGTTTTTAGAGTTTTTTTCTAAAAACATTAACACAATTTTAAAAAAATAAATTATGCAAGAAACAGGAAAATTAATTTTAGTAAAAAATACACAAAACATTTCTGATAAATTCCAAAAAAGAGAATTTGTCATTGAAACACAAGAACAATACCCTCAAAAATTACTATTTGAATTACAGGGAAACTTAGTTGATATTGTTGATGATTATAATATCGGAGATTTAGTTACGTGTTCATTAAATATTAGAGGTCGCCTTTGGACTTCGCCACAAGGAGAAGATAAATATTTTAATACTATTATCTGTTATAAAATTCAACCTTTTTATAATGCAGGAAATTCTGATGATTATAAACCACCAGTTACTCAAACAGCTCCTGTAGAGTTTAAATTAGCTAATCAACCTAATAGCTTTGCAGATAATTATGATGATAGTGATGATATTCCATTTTAAAAAAATTGAAAAAAATATTTAATATTTAAAATTAAGTTGTATATTTGTACCAATCAATCTGCTAGGAACGGATTCGATGTCCGTTTCTACTTAGATTGATAGAAAAAGACACCCTTAATTTAGTCCTCCTAGCAACTAAATTGAGGGATTTTTCTTTTTAAGACACTTCCAAAAAAGTTGTATCCGTTTGAACTGTAAAAACAAACTTCGTACGTTTTAATTAATGGTAGGCGAAAAAAAAGTAAGCAATTACAAATATTCTGATTTCAAAGTCTATAATTCCTGCAATGTCCTAACCTGACAACAGGAGCCTCAAGTTGAAAAACGATAGACAGCCGTATAAAAGTTTACATTAGTAAATGGAGGAGCGGGTAAGTGAATAGCAAGCCACTATCTTGAATAGGAGTAGGTATAATTAATAAGGGAATTATACGAGTACAGCAAGAATTAAACCTAAATTTAAAAAGGTTGCATACTTGAGGTATAATGGTGCTTGCTATTTTTTTAATTTTATATAACATTAAACTTTTTTTTCTATGGAAAAAATAACAGTACCATTTACAAAACAGCAAGTTGATAAGTTAAACGAATATCAACTTGCTGGAAAATTTCATCCCTTTACTTGCGACAGAGTTGCAAAAGAATGTGAAGTTCACATTTAGCCAAGAGATTATGTAAAGGATGGCGTTTTAATTGCTAGCGATGATGGATTTACATGCCCTTGTGGAAAGTATAAACAAAGCTGGTGTCACTCGTTTATGGTATGAATCTTTTGAACACATGTTAACGGCGACGGCTTTGTCGTCGGTTTTGGTATCAAAAACGAACATTAAAACAAACATTAACCATTAACCATTAAATTAAACTTTATTTATTATAAAAAAAACTGAATAATGACAATAGAAAATGTCTTAAATTTATTTGAATATCATAATTTATTAAAAATTCAATTAGATGAAGGTGAGGTTAAATTGATTTTACAAATAGACGACTTTAAAAATTTTTATTCGTTAATTGATACATATATAATTGACAATGAAATTTATTTAAAAGTACTATCTGAAACTTGGTTTTCTTTAAATATTACAGATATTTTAATTTTTTATGAAATAGATAAAAATAATTTAATTTCAAAATTAAATTTAAATAAATGAGCTTAAATTCATTAAAATCAGATTTTCTTGAAATGTTAAAACTTCAAGGTGAAATATCAAAATACAGCGAAATGATTATGCATCACATCAATATATGTGATAAGCGAAATTATGATTTAGACAAATGTGATAAAATAAACAAAAAAATAAGTAAATTAGAGAAAAGATTTTACGCCTTAAAAGATATGTGGTTTGATTGATGTAAATGGAGTGGATATTCAGCAATCACTAAAATAAAAAATATGAACATAGAAATAATATCTTGGATTTTCGTTATAGGATTTTTAATAGGACTTTTACAAAACATAGAATCAAATGTGTTTTTTAATACTGTTTTTTCATTTATTATAATTATAGCTATTTCAGTTGTTCTTATTAAAATAGGATTTTACATTATTAACAAATTAAATAAGTAGTTATGGCTTTTAAAATAGAAGAAAAACAGTTCTTAGACAAGGCTTTTATATCTAATATAAACTCTCTTATTAATGCTGGATATTTTAGCATGTTAGACCAAGAAAATAATTCAGAGATTAATATTATATGCAATACATCTATGAATTTGACTTTAGCTATGCTAAAAAAAAGGAATGAAATTTTTGGAAATTCCTATAAGAAAGAATCTATTGTTAAAGAAAAAATAGACTACGAAGATATAATTAATAAATATAATACTATTTGTGTAAGTCTCCCTAAAGTAGAAACGTTTACAAAACAAAGAAAAATGGCTATTGATAATATAATGGGTCTTTATTCTTATGATGATATAGTTAACGTTTTAAAATTGGTTGCGGAAAGTAATTCTTTATCAGGACGTTCAAATTCATCTTGGATTGCTAATTTTGATTGGATTTTCACTTATAAAAATTTTGTTAAAATAGGAGAAAACACTTATGTAAATAGAGTTAAACCAACCAACACAAACACATCAGAAAAATATGAGCGCTGATTTAATTGATACACACGAATATTTTGTATATAAAGAGGATTTAAGATTAAAGTTTCCAAACCTAAAAACAGAAGATGTTGAATGGTTGACAGATACAAAAAAATCACTTCCAATTAACGATATAATAGGAATTAATAAGTATAACAACTTAATCGATAAACAAAGTAAGTATAATAATTATAATTTTTCAAATCCGTCGAAACCGCCTTTATTTATTACTATTGATGAATTGTATAAAATTAAAATATATGAATCTAAAAACCTAGTAAATCCTAAATCTGTTTCTAACTATAATGAATACGTACGTAATTTATGGAATAGCAAGAGTATGTCGGTTGATACTATTCCAGGTAAAGAAATAAACAAGCAGAATATTTACAATTGCTTCGTTTACTATTTTAAGATTGTTGAGGGTAAAGATTTTATAAAAAATACTGATTCAGTATCAAATTTAGAGATTTTAATAAAATATTTCATTAAAGACGATTCTTTTTTTCAACATAAATTACTATCTAAAGAAAGCGTTTCAAGTTTTAACAAAGGTATATTAATTTTAGGGTCTTATGGGAATGGTAAAACTTCTTATATGAAGGTATTTTCGGTAATGTTTGAGGAGATTAGTAAATATGCTTATTCTGAAAAATGGAACAATTATAAACAATGGCAAAGATTAAGATTTAAAAGTATTGAAACCGAAAGATTAGTTATAGAATTTGATTCAATGCTAGATATGGATAGTAAAGAACAAAAATCAGCAAAATCATCATTCTTTTATAAATATTCAGGATTCAACTATTGTTTTGGTGATTTGACAAAAGAGAAAGAAAGTTCTAATTTTGGCAAAAGAGATTTAATGCGTTTGATACTAAAACAACGTTATGACAATTTAAGTATTAAAAACAAAGAAGATGTGATTGTAGGTTTTCGTAAAACATATATTACAATGAATATTGTTAATACTATTCCAGAATCATTAAAATTAATTCAAGAAAAATATGGTAATGATATTTACGATAGGTTTTTTGAAATGTTTAACATAATAGAATTTAAAGGAAAATCATTAAGAAAATAAAAAAATTTACACAAAAAACACAAAATAAACATTAACTATATCCGAGAGATTTCGGACAAACACCAAACGTAGCCATTAGTAAAAACGACTGTTAGGTGAGGTTTATAAAATATTAAAAGATGACAGTAATAGTAGTATCAGATGAGCTCATACATGATGAGCATGTTGATGATATAGAAACAGGTAAAGTAATTTTTGGATTTGCAAAAAATGAACAAAAAAATAAATTGAAATATAAAAAAACCTTGACACTTAAAGTTATGAATACTAAATTAGAACAGATTGCTACTTATTTTTTAGAAAATGCAGAAATTAAACAAAACTTTAGTAATAGAGATTTTATGAATGCGCTTGTAATTTTTCAGACTGCTATTATGGATAAAATGTACGATAATCAAGAATACGATAAAATGATTTTAGAAGATAGGATTACTATGGTTAATAAATGCGGTAATGAAATACATAAATTAATTCATACATATACAGGATTAGACACTCACGACGTTTATAACTTTATTTAACCTACGAACTATGAAAACATTTTTTAAAGCACTTTATCATTTATTTTTTTAAATGCTAAACAATTATTCCAAGATGGTTTGACATTTATCTTGGTATTGCTGTTTCGTATTGTATAATCCTTATAACTTTTATATTCTTATGGCTAAATTAAACCCAAAAAGAAAACATTTATTAATGCACAAATTAGTAGTATTTGATTCAGTACTTCGCCACAATTTTAAAGAAAATATGTAATATGAGATGTAAAATTTGCAATACTGTTTTTAAACCAAGATACTTTCTTCAAAAAACTTGTGATAACTCTGAATGTAATTCGTTAAAACCGATTCATAAACAACAAAATAAACGTAAACCAATACCTAAAGTATCTAAAAAAAAGAAAATACTTGATATACAATATTCTGTTTTGAGAATTGAGTTTCTTGGTAAAAAAGAAAATAAAATTTGTCCAATTACAAAACTACCTACTACAGAATGCCACCATTTATGGTCTGGTAAAGATAGGTCTAAGTATTATTTAGATACTTCTACTTGGCTAGCCGTAAGTAGGATTGGGCATAACTGGATTCACGAAAACCCAAAAGAAGCAAGGGATTTAGGATTCCTCTATTAAAAAAATTATGATAGCACAATTCAAAGTGAAATTTAATTTTAAATCCTTAAACGAAGTTATTAATGAATCTAAAAAACATTGGACGAAATACTCTAAAATTAAAGAGCATCTTACAAATTCAATAAGCATTCAATGTCCTGGATTAAATATTGATTATCATATTGATATTCATTTTGAGTGGCATCCTAAAAATAAGATGAAAGACCACGACAATATCGCATTTAACAAAAAATATATTTTAGATGCAATGGTAAAAAAAGGAACAATTACTACCGATACGCAAAAAGTAGTATGTGATTTTAAAGATTCTTTCATATATGATAGTAAAGAAGATTTTGTTATAATCTATATATTTGAAAAATAATTTAATATTTATGAAAATGATAAATGATAAAAAGTTAGTGTCTTGTAGACCAATTTTCTATAAAAATGAAATAGTTGAATACATTTTTTGGAATACAATTAACTACTATAACGATGAGATTACTATACTTCTTAATAAAGAATTAATAATAGTAAAAAAATCAGACCTTTATAATTAAAAAGAAACCTCTTGCTAAAATGCTATACGCAAAATTTATATTAGCTTACTGTAGGTGTTATATTTTATTATGGATAATTTAATTAAGATTACAGAAGTAAATGGCGGTAAGGTTGTTTCTTCAAGAGAATTGCATCAGTTTTTAGAAATAGAAACTAAATTTAATGATTGGATTTTAAGAATGATTGAATATGGATTTGAATTAAATTTAGATTATATTATTCTTCTCAAAAATGAGAACAAACCTCAAAGTAAGTCAAATCCAATTGATTATGGTCTTACTTTAGATATGGCTAAAGAGATTTCAATGATTCAAAGAAATGAAAAAGGAAAACAAGCAAGGCAATATTTTATATCTTGTGAAAAAGCATTACTTAAAATATTACCATCTTACCAAATTGAAAATCCTATTGAAAGAGCAAACGCTTGGATTTTGGAACAAGAACAAAAATTGTTATTGCTTGAGGAAAATAAAAGATTACAATTTCGTTCTGATTTTGTTGATATTTGTTTTGATACAGATGGTGTTTTTGACTTTAGCGAAGTTGCTAAAATCTTAAAATTAGGATATGGTAGTGTAACTCTTTATAAAAAAATGAGGGAACTTGGATTAATAATGAAAAACGATACTATTCCATATCAGAAATATATAAACAATGGATATTTTAAAGTGGTAGAAACTTTAATCGAGAGAGGAAGTTTTAAAAAATTAATTTCAACAACATACGCAACTCAAAAAGGGATAGGGTATATTCATAAAATTTTAAATTAATAACCAAAGCCCGCAATTGCGCAAAACGTGTGTTAGGCGTTCGACTTAAAAACAAAACATATGAAACTAGAATTAAAAAAGGTTATACAAGTTCTTTCAAAAATTAAACAAGAAGATGATTTCTATTTTAAAAATTATGCTCCAGAAATAATTGAAAGTTATTCAGATGAAATCGCAGAAGATTTTCATTGTTGGTGCGAAGAAAACAAAGGTTGGATTGAAAAATATTCAGTTAGGCAAAAATTATTAATATTTAAAAAAGAAAGAAATGAAAACATTAATTCAAGAGTTAATGAATTATTTAGAAATTAGAAATGAAGGTATTGCAAAAGTATTAAGCCAATCAAATTTGTTAGAATACGAAAAAGACAGATATAGCGGAATGTTTGATATGAATTTACAGATAATTCAAGAGCTAGAAACCGATTATTTGCATCGAGAAAAACAGCGAATAATGACGGCTTTTGATTTTGGAAGAAATATTTATGGTGAAAAAAATTCAACTGATTATTTCAACAAAATGTTTTCTGATTCTGTTTCACAAGTTGACGCCTAACGTTTTGCACCTACACGCAAGTTTTTTCCTTCAAAAAACTTGCGTGTAGGTGCTGTTAGCACCAGTACGGATTATTAAACTAAAATTTTAAATACAATGAAAGATACATTTAGATACTTTATAAGAAAAAATTTCCCTGAATTTGGGAATGAAATCAGTAACGAAGATATTGATGAAATTGGAGTTGAATTTCACAAACATCTTGACGCCAAATTGAATAATGACCAAAAGGAGTTAATACTTCCAAAGAATGCAATGGATGTAATTATGAAATCAGACCACCCATTTAAAACAAATGGATTTGAACCTGCCTATGTATTGCATTTCACTCAATGGGTAAAAAAGCAATCGGATGCACAACAGTCGTAGTATTGGTGCTAACGGATTGTGGCTTTAAGAAGTTGGGGACTTGACAAGCCTAAACATTGATAAAGCACCAACTATAAAAACACACACGGACTTTCGTACAAGCCGAAAACCCCAATTTCTTAAAACCGCTGTTAGCCGTTGTGCTTTATCGGTAGTCAATTTGTCAAACTTAAAAACAGTATAAAATGAATAGTAAAATTATCGGCTTTGCAATAGAAGCTCACAATAAAACAAATCATCTTTACGATGGTAAACCTTATTCACTCCATTTGTCAATGGTAGCGATGTATGCAATGAAATACTTTGACTTTTTACCATCAATTGAGGTGCAACAAAATGTATTGAATGCTTGTTGGTTACACGATACAATAGAAGATTGTCGTTTGACTTACAACGATGTTTTAAAAATAGCTGGCGAAGATGTTGCAAATATTGTTTATGCAGTTTCAAATGAGAAAGGTAAAAACAGAAAAGAGAGAGCAAATGAATTGTATTATTTTGGTATTAGAAATACAGCTTGGGCTACTTATGTAAAATTTTGTGATAGGTTGGCAAATGTCAAGTATTCAAAAGATACAAATTCAAAAATGCTTTCTGTTTACCAAAAAGAAAATGCAGATTTTGTAAAGTTGCTTTGCCCTGATAATAATTCACTTCACAATTATAATAAAATGATTTTGGAACTTGATGAGTTGTTGTGTGTCGCATAGCATTACGGCTAACGCCTACGGCTTGGCGAAGTGGGGGAATTATACCCACAAAAGCCCAATAGAAAAACGAATGTTAAATAAAAGTACAAAAGTATGATAGAAGCACTAAAGCCCCCATTTGGCCAAACCGATGTTGTGTGCAGTACGGGTATTGGAAACGAATATTTGAATTTTTTAGAGAACAAAAAACACTCATTAGGGAACTTTGGATTTGATGCAAATTTTATTCCTGATATTGCTTTTGACTTTCAAAAATCAATTATTGAAAAGTCTATTTTAAAAGGTAGAATAGCTGTATTTGCTGATACTGGACTGGGTAAAACTTTAATTCAATTATCAATAGCAAAAAACATAATTAACCACACAAATAAAAAGGTATTGATATTAACACCTTTGGCGGTTGCTTTTCAATTTATTTTAGAAGCCAAAAAATTAGGTATTGATGACATTGAATACTCAAAAAATGGAGTGCATACAAAAAAGATAGTTGTATGCAACTATGAAAGGTTACAATACTTTAATGAAAAAGATTTTGTTGGAGTAATACTTGATGAAAGTAGTATTTTGAAAAATTTTGATGGAGCAATAAAAAATAAAATTACTTCATTCATAAAAAAAATACCATATCGTTTTTTGTCAACTGCAACACCAAGCCCAAATGATTATATTGAATTAGGCACAAGTAGTGAAGCATTAGGATATACTGGTTATACAGATATGCTTTCAAAATTCTTTAAGAATAATAAAGGAAGTATTGAAGTTAGAAATGCTGGTAGTGAATATTATTTGAAACCACACGCTGAAAAAGACTTTTGGAAATGGGTATCGCAATGGGCAATTTCAATAAGAAAGCCAAGCGATTTAGGGTTTTCTGATGAAAGATATAAACTGCCAAATTTAATTGAAAATAGACACGTTGTAGCAAATGAAAGTCCTTTAGCAATTAATGGGCAAACTCAAATGTTTAATTTCCCTGCTGTAAATTTCTTTGATATAAAAGCAGAAACAAGAAATACAATTGAGCAAAGATGTCAAAAAGCTGTTGATTGTGCCAATAACCACGATACAAGTGTTTACTGGGTTAATTTGAATGATGAAGCCAAAATTATTAGAAGTTTAGATGACAAATGTATTGAGGTAAAGGGTGATATGAATATTGATAAAAAAGAAGAAATTTTAATGGCTTTTTCAAAAGGCGAAATTTCAAAACTTATTACAAAAACTTCAATTACTGCTTTTGGTTTAAATTGGCAACATTGTAATCATACTACATATTTTCCTACTTACTCATACGAACAGTACTACCAAGCAATACGAAGGTTTTGGAGGTTTGGGCAAAAAAATGATGTGTTTGTAGATTTGGTTTTGAGTGACGGACAAACAAGAATAATGGAAAGTTTACAAGTTAAAAAAGAAAAGGCAAACGATATGTTTACCAAACTTTCTGAAAATGTGAATAGCATTTACGAAATACAAAAAAGAGAATTTACACAAGATATTATTAAACCTAAATTTTAAATAAAATGAGCAAAGTAAAACAACAAAAAGTAACAGAACGATACGCAGTGTATAATAGTGATTGTATGCTTGTACTTCCTACATTAGATAATGAAAGTATTGATTTGTCTGTGTATTCTCCACCTTTCGCAGGGTTATACAATTATTCAAGTAGCGAAAATGATTTTAGTAATTGCGAAAGCAAAGAACAATTTTTGGAACAATACGAATTTCTTGTAAAAGAAATGGCAAGAGTTACAAAAGCTGGTAGAATTAACGCTGTACATTGTACTGATGTACACGATAATCGTTCATTTCTTTGGGATTTCCCTGCTGAAATAATTAGAATACATCAAAAGTATGGTTTTCATTATCGTAATCGAATTACGATTTGGAAAGAACCTTTAAAAGTGAGAATGAGAACAATGGTACAAAGTTTAATGCACAAATTTATTGTAGAAGATAGCACAAAGTGCTTTACTGCAATGCCTGATTATGTATTGATATTTACAAAAGACGGTGAGAATAAAGTGCCTGTAACTCACGAAAAAGGATTTAAAGAATATTTTGGTGCAACTCCAATACTTCCAAACATTTTAACTGCTTGGAATAATGCTAACAATAGCAAATTAAATGAGCAACAACTTTGGGAACACTTGAATAATACTTTTTATGATAGTGATAATGCTAATAATAAATTGAGCCATTACATTTGGCAAAGGTACGCTTCAAGTGTTTGGGATGATATTAGGATTGACAATGTGTTGCCGTTTAAAGATAGCCGTGATGAAGATGATGAGAAACACGTACACCCTTTGCAATTAGATGTTATTGATAGGATTATAGAAATGTACTCAAATCCGAATGAAGTTGTATTAACTCCTTTTGCTGGTGTTGGTAGTGAAGTTTACAGCCCTATTTCAATGGGTCGTAAAGCAATAGGAATAGAATTAAAAGATAGTTATTACAAACAAATGCTTTTGAATTTAGACGATGCAGAAAAACGATTTAAAGAAACTTCAAAAGTTGTCGGATTGTTTGATGCTGTGTAGGTTCGTAGTATTGCACACAACTAATCGATATGCGCAACTCACTAACTTAAACCCCTGTAAACATTGAGTTAAAACCTTAACATTTAATTAATATAATAAAAAATTGAGATATTATC
>JAYTVI010000124.1:0-4770 GCA_043744095.1 Flavobacterium sp. | reverse complement strand
AAAAACAACCTCGCTATAATCGCTTATAATGAGGTTGTTTTTTATGTTTTTTTGAAATTATTTTCAGAAAATGGGAGTTGCGCAACAGTTACGGCTGTTATGCGTTCGCCTTTTTATTTATCTCTGTTTTTCAATTCTTTATTTTTATTATTTCTACAAAATTGTCCAAGTTTCCGACCTTAACAATATCTCCAACTGAATGTCCAATTAGAGAAATTGCAAGCGCAGATCTAAAGTATATTTTCTGTAAACCTTTGTTTAATTCATTTACATTGTTTTCTGTTTCAACAATGTGAACATTTATATCTTTTCCATTATTTACATACTTAACTTTTATTTTGCTACCCAACTTTATTTCGTCTTTGAATAATTTTGTTTGTACAATAGTTTCAGTATTTATTGATTTAACTATTTCAACTTCTTTCTCATTGTCTAAATATGAAGATTGAGTATTATTGTTCTCAATGATTTCAATATCATCTGTAAATGCGAAAGCTGTATCTGAATAATCTACAAATTCTTTTTTATTTGATGATTCTACATTTTTGATAAAATCAATTAGTTTAGTTGTTTCTCGGCTTGTGTGTCTCCACCAATTTGTACTCCAAATTCTATGAAATACAAAACCGTGTTCTTCTAATATCTTTTGTCGATGTCTGTCGTATAAATACGCTTCTTGACTTGAATGATATTTTGCTCCGTCACATTCTATGGCGATTTTTGGAATTCCAATAATTTTTGGGTCATAGACTATGTCAATTCTAAATCCTGCAAATTGCAATTGTGGAATTAACTTTTCAATTCCTAAATTTTCTGCTAAACTTTGATAAACTTCTTCTTCAAAAGGCGATTCTAAATCTCCACCAATGAAAGAATCATAACTCGCACTTTTATTTGTGTTTTCAGAAAGTGTAGTTAAAACTGAAATCCTTAAATCATTGTTGTTTTCGCTTATTGCTTTGCAATAAGCCAAGTAAGCGAAGAAAACTGCTCTTTTATTATTTGAGCCTTCTACGTTCAAATACTCTTTGTAATTCATAAACACTTGTTCAGGAATAGATGAACAAACATAAATCTTAAATTTAGCTCTTGTTATAATTACATTTAATAGTTTGTAGCCTTTAGAGTGATTTATTGGACCAAATCTTTGGGCAAACTTTCTGTCTTTTCCAATCCCGTAAGTTGTTGAAAGTATTATAACATCTCTTTCGTCTCCTTGAATATTTTCAAGATTTTTTATGAACATTCCGTTTTCTTCTAACTCTTGAATTTTAGCATTAAATTCTTCATATTTAGAAAACTTTTGTCTTTCTAAAATTTTGCTTTTTATATGATTCCTTTGAGCAATATTGAATGTTGCAATTCCAAGTGTTGGGTATTCTCCATTTGGCAATCTATTTATATTGTTTTCAATAATTGATAAAACCATTTCTGCTTCTGCATCATTGATGTGTTCAGAAAATGTTCCGCCAGTTTGAATAAACTTTATTGGAGTATATTCAAAATTATTTGGCAATGGTTTTAACCTCTGATTGTAAAAGGCATAATTTGAAAAGTCAATTAAATATGGATGTCTTGAACGATAGTGAAAGTCTAGATGTTTTCTTTGAAAGTTTAACTCTGAAGCAAAGTCAAGCAAAGATTCACAAGACAAAAAAATATTATCTTTATCAACAACAATTTCATTTTCTTCTTCCAAGTCATCTTCATCATCTACAGAGCCGTCAAATACTTTACTAAAATAATTTGATGGTGGCATTTGGTGTTCGTCTCCCGCAATAACAATTTGTTTTCCTTTTAAAATTGCAGGCAAATTATCCTCAAGTCTCAACTGACTTGCCTCGTCAAACATTACAATATCAAAATATCCGTTCATTCCTTTGAAAAGATTACTTGCAACATCTGGAGAAGTTAATATTATAGGAAAAAAATTTGTAAAAAGGTTCGGGTCATATTGTACAATTTGTCTTAATGAAAGTCTTTTAAATCTGTTACTGCTTCTCTTATTGTAAAGATTTTCAACAGAAAGATTCGAGTTTCTTTGCTCAAAGTCTCTAGTTGCATCAATTTGTTTTGAGAACCAAAAATCTTTAATAAATTTTAGTTGCTCATTTTCAATTCCTTTTAATGCTTTATCAAGTTCTATGTGTTCATTGTCGTTTGTTGGTAAATTTATATTTGCGGATTCAACCAACATTGAATTTAGATAATGAATTAAAAATGACTTTCTCCAATTAGTTTTGTTCTTTAACTCATTAACTATTTTTTTGTTAGTTTCTGTAAGATTATTATAAAACTGAAACCATCTGAACTCATAGGAAAATAAATCATTTTCATTTGAAAAATACTCTTTTTTTCTGTTATTAAGGATTTCTACTTCGGATAGTAACTTGTTTAAATTTTTTGAGTTAACATTTTGAGTTGACCAATTTTCGGAATCTATAATCTTTTTTAATTCATTTGCTTCGGATTGCAAAAGTGTTAGTTTTTCTGATTTATATTCGTCATCATCAAATGTCAATGTATTTATTTCTTGATATTCTTTTTCAACTTTATCATTAAAGTTTGAATTGATTAAATCATTTGCCTTTTTAACGTCATTTAATCTCGAAATATTAGATTTAATTGAGCTGTCAAGCTCAATTAAATCTAAATCTTTAGAGTTTTTCAAATGATTTTTAAAATCTAAAAATAGAACTTGAATCTGACTTTGGTCTTGTAGTGTTTTCTTTTTTGATTTTGAAAAAACAGCTAAAGTTTTATAGATAATTCCATTGGTTTTCTGTTCATCTAAAAAATCTAAATTCTCTTTATGAGTTTCAATAATAGTTGATATAGAATTATGAATATCAGCACAACTGTCAAGTTGCGCTGATATTTGTTTTTTTCTTGATTTTATATATTCATTTTTGAAATCAATTTCAAGTTGTTTTATTTTCTCAAAAGACTTCAAATATTTCTCAAAAGATTCATCAATTTCTTGTTCGATTTTAAATGGATTATCTCCAACAAATTTTTCAGGATTTATAAATGAATTTGATTCAAATTGTTTGTAATCATCGAATAATAATTGTCCTTTTTGAACAAGGTCAATTAAACTATTAAATTCTTGAGTTGTATAGTCAAAAATATTTTTTTCAATATTTAAACTGTTATTTTCTTCACTTCCTTTAATTTCTGAAATTAGATTACCAACAACATCCGTCCAAATTTTATTTCCTAATAATTTTTCATCAATTTTCTGATGTTTTGAATTTATGTTTGTGATTAAATCTTTAGCTTTTGTTATAAGGTTTTCTAGAGTTTCTTTAGAAAATTTATATCTATATTTTTTATATTCAGAGTTGTCAACTCTATCTCGAACTGAATCAACAACTGCTTTTCTATCTTTGACAATATCTCTGACTATAACAAAATGATTTTGCAAACCTTTCTCTTTCAAAGCTTTTTCTAAAACCTCTAATGCAGTTATTTTTTCGCAAACAACAATTGTTTTTTTA
This sequence comes from Flavobacterium sp., assembly GCA_043744095.1. Classification (GTDB taxonomy): domain Bacteria; phylum Bacteroidota; class Bacteroidia; order Flavobacteriales; family Flavobacteriaceae; genus Flavobacterium. Next base: position 1,270 of record JAYTVI010000124.1, on the reverse strand, counting down.
TTGTTTTCAAGTGCATTTATTAAAATTGCAGTTAAAGTTTGACTTTTTCCTGTTCCTGGTGGACCTTGAATTAAAACATTTCGAGTTGCCTCTAATGAATGTAAGATACTTTGTTGTGAAGGATCAGTTTCAACCGATGAAATCGGTTGAAACGAATGACCTTCTAAATCTTCAAGGTCAATTTTAAGACCTTCAAGTTCCATTAGATTTCCGTATTCATTTATTATATTCTGCTTTTGAACTTCAAAAATCGAGAATAATCCGCTAAAATCAATTAGTGAATTTGTTGAATTCAAAGGTAGTTTCTCATAATGAGTTTTATCTCCAATAGATGTTATGTTTTCTAGTTTCTGACTAAATGTTTCTTCTAAATCGTCTGGCGATTTTGTGTTTATCGCTTTTAAAAGATTCTTGCAAATTTCTATGAGTTCAGATTTACTTATTAAACCATCATCAAGCATTTCACTTGGAATTGGCTCAATCTCAATGTTCGAATCATTCTGCAAATGATTTATCAAAACTTCGTTTAGGTAAATTGGGTCATCTTCATTTCGTGTAATTTCCCAAGTATTAAACTCTTTTGTTCTTTTAATTCTTAAAGACCAGATAAGAATAGGAGCAACGGTTAATTTATTATCCGCAGAATCTCGTCTAGCTAATATTGGAAATCCAAATCCAAATGTATTTATTCCTTTTTCTGATTCAATTGCTTCTGTCTGATTGATTAAATTTTCAAATGCTTTAGTGATTTTTACTAATTGAGTTTGGTCTTCCTCAAACAAAGAATTTAAGTCAGGAACATTATCTTTCCAACTTATTCTGAATTTTAAAGGCAATTCAGAAAGTAATGATTTTATAAAATTATTAGGTAAGTTTTTATCAATTTTAGAAAGTCTGTTTAAATCAAACTTGTATCTCGAATTTGCTGGAATTGCATTAAGATGAACACCTTTTCGGTTTCCAATTTTAAGTCTTCTTTGTAATTCCGTTAATAGTTTTTCTGTTAATTCCATATTCAATCAAAGATACTTTTTTTTTCAGATTTTTCTAGTTTAAGATTTTCGTCTCGCAAGGTGACGCATAACGTTTTGTGGCTTGGCGTCAGTTGGGGATTTGGTTAACCAAAACTATCGATTTAAAACCAAACTTGCAAGTACAAAACCAACTTTAAAGTTTGCCCAAAACCCCAATTGCGCCAAACCGCTGTGCTTGTTGCACAACTCAAATATAATCATTAACTTTCAAGATGCAAGGAAAAAAACGATTAACT
>JAYTVI010000123.1:0-4917 GCA_043744095.1 Flavobacterium sp. | reverse complement strand
TGTAACGAAAACCATAGTTTATAGCAAGTTTGTTGGTTATTTTTTGCTCTGCTTCTACATATAATGCTGGTTCAAAAGCATATTTTTTTTCTAATTGTCTAAAATTGATAGAAGAATCGGGTTTACTTGGTTCTATGGTTCCAGGATTGAAATCATAATAAGTTGTATTGATACCATAATTCAATTTAATATTGTTTGATAGATAATGTTTGAAATCGTATTTTAAATTATAATTTTTGATTCCAGAATCCCAATTAAAACCTATTAAATCAAGTTTTAATCCATAGTAATAATCACTATAAATTAACGATAAATTTGAAAAAAGTTTGTCATTATAGAGATGATTCCAACGGACATTTAGTGTCGAATTCCCATATGTATTTATAAAACTATCATTTAATGCAAAAACATCTCGACCAAAATATCCAGAAAAGTAAACGTTGTTGTTTTTATTTAATTTATAATTCAGTTTGGTATTCAAATCATAAAAATAGGCTGTGTTTTTATTGTCTGTAAGTTTCAAAAATAAATGTGCATACGAACCACGACCACCAACTAGAAAAGAGCCTTTGTCTTTTACGATTGGACCTTCGGCAAGTAATCTACTCGTTATTAAACCTATTCCACCATTTAAGTGAAAATCTTTACTGTTTCCATCTTTTTGATATATATCTAAAACAGATGATGCACGACCGCCAAATCTGGAAGGAATTCCACCTTTGTACAATTTTAAATCTTTTATTGCATCAGGATTGAAAACTGAGAAAAATCCAAAAACGTGTGACGAATTGAAAATTGTAGCTTCGTCAAGCAAGATTAAGTTTTGGTCTGCACCACCACCACGAACATTAAAACCCGACTGTCCTTCGCCAGCATTGGTAACTCCTGGAAGAAATAAAATAGATTTAATAACATCAACTTCTCCCAAAACCACTGGCATTTGTTTGATTGTATTGATAGAAAGTTTATTTACACTCATTTCAGGTTTACGAATATTGGCTTTTGTTTTTTCGGTGTTGATTACTACTTCTTTTAATTCTTGACCCGATTCTTGAAGTGAAAAGTTTCTCTTGGTATTTTGATTCAAAGAAATTGTTTCTGAAATAGTAGCAAAGCCAACATAGCTAATTATAATTTCGTAATCGCCTTTTGGTAAAGTAAGGGAGTAAAACCCATATTCGTTTGAGATTGCAAATAGCTTGGTATCTTTTGCGATAATATTTACTCCAATTAGAGTTTCGTTACTATTAGTATCCGAAATCGTTCCGTTTAAAGTAAACTTTTGTTTCGTAACTTCGCTGTTACTTTTGTTTTGAGAATAAAAAAGGGTTGAAAATAAAAATAATAGATATAAAAATATTTTTTGCATCATTTGTAAATAGTTTTAATTAACGAGTTTTATATAAGACGCAAGTATTAGTAAAATATTACATCAACAATTGTTAAGAAATGATTAATAAAAAAAGACAATTGTTTCCAATTGCCTTTTCGATATTAAAATTTACCTTTTCAAAGTAAAATGTCCTTTTAATTCGGTGCCATTTCCTAAAGAAATTTTATACCAATAATCACACGATGGTAATTGGTTTCCTAAATATGTTCCGTCCCATTTATAATCTGGTCCAGCATATTTTAATAATTTACCATATCTGTCAAAAATTGCAATAGTAGCTTTTGGATAGTATGATAATCCTTCGATTTCAAAATAATCTTGATAATTATCATTATTTGGTGTGAAGAACTTAGGTACTACTAGCAAGAAAAAGTATCTTTCATCTTTACCACAATTATTCAAACCTCTAACATTAGCAACATGTAAACCTCCTTTTACATCATAAAAAGTATTTGATGATTGGTAATAAATACCATCTATAGCATATTCATAATTTCCTGGAACAATAGTTTCAATAGTAACCGTGTCATTGTTTGTGTCTATATTACTTATTAGAGGAAAAGAAATTTGTTCTACTGTTATTGTTTTGGTATAATAACACCCTAAAGAGTTGGTTATGATAACACTATAAACGCCAGCAGTTGTAACAGTTATTTTTTGAGTTGTATCTGCTGATAGTGTTGACCAAAGATAGGTTCCGTTTAAGTCAACTGCATCAAGGTCGATACTAATTTGATTTTCACAGAAATACACTGTTTCTGTTACGGGTGGATTCTGATTATTTATTATTAATTCTACTGGAGTTCGAGTTGTGTTAGAACAACTATTACTTGGTATAAAAGCTTCTGCATAATATATACCGGCAGCAGTTGGTGTATAGGAAGTAGAATTGCTCTGAATTAAATTTCCTCCTGTCAACGCATCATACCAATTTACTGAATTTCCAACGGAAACATTAACTGTAAGTGCAGGAATTGGTTGCGCACTACAAATAGTAACTGTAGGGTTTGGTGTAGTTGGTGCTGTAGGTTTTGGGTTTACAATAACATTAAATAACTCAGAAACTGTATAACAACTTGCATTATTTAGACCACTCAAATTCTTGGCTACTTTAACTCTATAGTATTTGGTTGCTGTAATGGTTGCATTATAATTAAGTCCTGTTTCTGCAATGATATCTGTCCAAGTAATATTGTCTGTAGATTCTTGCCATTGGTAAACGTGATTACTTGCGTTTGCAATTATTAAATTTAGTGGTAGAGTAACGGGCAATTCATTCGGGCAATATGTTTTAGAATTTCCAGTAATTCCTGGTGAAGTAATTTTAGACAAATCGTTGCAAGCACTAAAAGCAATGTCGTCAAGAGCTAAATCATTTCCGCAACCTCCAGCTCCGTTATTTTTTAGTTTTAATACAACATCAGTTTGTCCTGGTAAGGTTGTAAATGATAATCCGTATTGTGTCCAGATTGGGTTAGGCGTTCCGGCAATCGAACCAGTTGTTCCTGTTTTAATCATTACTGTTTCTGTTGCATTCCAAATTTCGAATGTTACATCGATAGGTTTTCCAGTACCTGAACAAGATCCTGAATTTGTATCATAAAGATTGATTATCCAGGCAGAAAATTCAAAATCGGTATTGTCACAAAGTCCAGTTACAGATCGTTTATAAAATTCTCCTGCAGCAGCAGCAGCATTAAGAATAAAGTTTTTACCATTAAAACCATCTGTTTCTGTATCAGGAGTATGATCTACAGTATTGTGCCACGAAGATTTTAAATCTGTTTTGTAATATAATGTATAAAAACCATCAGATGGTGCACCAGCAATATAAGTATAACTTGTAATTCCAGATGGTAATTGTGGTCCAAAAGTAGTGCCACTTCCAAAATTTTCTTTAAAAATAGGACTTCCTTTACTACCATTGCACAAACTCAACTGACCCAATGTAATTTGGGTTGTAAATGATAGTAATAGTATTGCGATTAATTTTTTCAACTTTTCTTATATAAATTATACCAAAACAAGTTTTTAATTGTCTTTTTTAGATTGTAATTATGCTAATTTTATATCTAAGTTTTCTTTGATAGCTTCTAGAAACTTTTCAGTTGTTAAATAGTCATCAGCAGTTAATCCTTCAGGTTTTACTAGCATCGCTAAATCTTTAGTCATTTTACCACTTTCAACAGTTTCAACGCAAACTTGTTCTAATTTTAGACAAAAATCAATCAAATCTTGATTATTATCTAGTTTCCCTCTGTGTTCTAAACCTCTTGTCCAAGCAAAAATTGAAGCAATAGGGTTTGTAGATGTTGCTCTACCTTTTTGATGTTCTCTATAATGACGTGTCACTGTACCGTGAGCTGCTTCTGCTTCAACAGTTTTTCCGTCTGGCGTAACTAGTACTGAAGTCATCAATCCTAACGAACCAAATCCTTGTGCAACTGTATCTGACTGAACATCACCATCATAGTTTTTGCAAGCCCAAACAAATCCACCGTTCCATTTCATACAAGAAGCAACCATATCATCAATCAAGCGGTGTTCGTAAATCATTCCGTTTGCTTCAAAATCAGCTTTGTATGTAGTTTGGTAAACTTCTTCAAAAATATCTTTAAATCTTCCGTCGTATGCCTTCAATATGGTATTTTTTGTAGAAAGGTATAATGGCCATTTTTTTGTTAAAGCCATTTGAAAAGAAGAGTGTGCAAAACCATAAATACTTTCATCAGTATTGTACATTGCCATTGCAACGCCATCGCCTTCAAAATCATAAACTTGCCAAGATTGTGTTTCACCTTTTTCGTTAGTAAAACTCATTGTCAAAGTTCCTTTTCCTTTTATTACAGTATCTGTAGCTTTATATTGATCGCCAAAAGCATGACGTCCTATAACGATAGGTTTTGTCCAACCTTGAACATATCTTGGAACATTGCTCATAATTATTGGTTCACGAAAAACAGTTCCGCCAACAATATTTCTAATAGTTCCGTTTGGTGATTTCCACATTTTAGAAAGGTTAAACTCTTTCACTCGTTCTTCATCTGGAGTAATGGTAGCACATTTGATACCTACATTATATTTTTTTATTGCTTCGGCAGAATCAATAGTAATTTGATCTTTTGTAGCCTCACGACTTTCAATTCCTAAATCGTAATATTTTATATCTAATTCTAAATATGGTAAAATAAGTTTATCTTTTATAAAAGCCCAAATAATTCGTGTCATTTCATCTCCATCCAATTCTACAACCGGATTGGCTACTTTGATTTTTGTCATAAGATAATAGTTTAGTTTAGTTTTTTAATTTTGAGAAAACAAATATAATAAAATGAAACGATTTGAAAATTACTTATTTGTATTTATAATTGATTTTATTGAATTCTTAAAAATGATATATAAAATTAGTAAAAAATAAAATAAATTTTTGATTGTCCGTAATTACCCATAATTGATAAAAATTACTTATCTTTATAAAAAAATTAAAGATGAATTTATTCAGTTTTACGGCAAATTTTGGGAGC
>JAYTVI010000122.1:0-18270 GCA_043744095.1 Flavobacterium sp. | reverse complement strand
GGAGTTTGGACACCAGCATTAGCAAGCGGAACAGGAGTTTTTAATCCAGCCATAGATACTGCAGGAGTTTATACTTATACAGTAACAGGAACATCACCGTGCCCAAATGCAACAGCTACGGTAACTGTTATTATTGTTCCAAAACCAATTGCAGGTAATAATACATCTATTACTTTATGTCAAAATAGTGCAGTACAAGATTTATTTTTGCTATTAGGGTCAACTGCACAATCTGGAGGAATTTGGACTCCAGCATTAGCAAGTGGAACTGGATTTTTTAATCCAGCAGTAGATGTTGCAGGTAATTATATTTATACAGTTACAGGTGTTTTACCTTGTACAACAGCTTCAGCAACAGTGAATGTTGATGTTAAACCTATTCCAGATGCAGGATTAGATGCAATTGCTGATATTTGTTCAAACAAAGACCCAATTGATTTATATACATTTCTTGGCGGAACACCACAATTAGGAGGAATTTGGACACCTACTTTATCTAGTGGAACTGGATTTTTTAATCCAGCAGTTGATGTTGCAGGACAATATACATATACCATAAACGGAATTCTTCCTTGTGTTGATGATATAGCAACTATAACTGTTAATATTATTCCTGGACCAGATGCAGGTCAACCTGGAAATGCAATATTTTGTTTAAATAATACTCCAGAAGATTTATTTACTTTCTTAAACGGAACACCACAAGTTGGAGGAACTTGGTCACCAACATTAACTAGTGGAACTGGAGTTTTTAATCCAGCACTCGATTTAGCAGGTGTATACACCTATACATTCGTTGGAAATCAACCATGCGATGATGATACAGCAACAGTAACAGTAACTGTTAACCCTATTCCAGATGCTGGGCAAAATAATTCTGCAATCATTTGCTCTAATCAAGATTCAGTAGATTTATTTACTTATATCTTAGGGACGCCTCAATTAGGAGGCGAATGGACACCAGCACTTGCAAGTGGAACAAATATTTTTAATCCAGCTATAGATGTTGCTGGGAATTATACCTATACAGTAGGAAATCCATTTTGCCCACCTGATTCTTCTGTTATTACAGTTTCAATCACTCCCGGACCAGATGCTGGTTCAAATGGCACAGTAGATTTTTGTGAAAATATAACTCCACAAGATTTATTTTTAAGTTTAAACGGAACACCACAAATAGGAGGTGCATGGACTCCAACATTGGCAAGTGGAACCGGTGTTTTTAATCCAGCAGTCGATTCAGCAGGAATTTATACTTATGCATTTACAGGTATAAATCCTTGTGATAATGATTCAGCAACCGTAACAGTAACCATAAGCCCAATTCCAAATGCAGGAACATACACGGGTGTTCAAAGTGTATGTAATTCGATTGGTACATTTGATTTGTTTACTTCATTAAATGCATTTCAAACTGGTGGAACATGGACAGATAGCAATAATCAAGTTGTTTCAAATATTGTTGATGTTTCGACATTAATACCAAATAGTTATTCATACACCTATACCATCATAAATTCTTGTGGTATAGATTTTAAAGTAGTTGAATTAATTATACTTCCAAATCCAGTATTAAATTTACCTGATATTTCCGTTACATCACCAATTTGTAATGGTTCAAACGCAACAATTTCTTTTTCAAATATGAATGATGGTAATTATATACTTAATTATGAATTATCGGGAAGTAATAGCAATATTCAATCTGCTCCATTAACGATTTTAGGTGGGATTGGTACTTTTAATATTAATGCGTTTGATATTCCAAATATAGGGACAACAACAATAACATTTTTAAATATTGCAAATGCAACTTCTTCTTGTGGTACTTTGCTTGCAGATGTTAGTACAAGTTTTATAATTAATCCGTTATCAAATATAGAAAATGCCAATTTAGCTATTTCTAATACTTGTATTGGTGCTGATCCAATTGTATTAATTTCTAATGCAACTGGTTTGATTGATGGAGACTATCAATTTAATTATACGATACCACAAGCAATTCCTTCTAGTGGAGTTACAGGTACTGTAACAATTTTAGGAGGTAATGGTCAATTTTTAATTCCAAGTTCGATTTTAACTAATATTGGAAATTATACAATAACAATAGACTCTGTTATAAGTATAACAGGTGGTTGTACAAATTTAAATGAAAATGCAACTACAAATTTTGAAGTATTTCCAATTCCGGATGCAAGTGGTGCAATTATAAGTGCCTTAAATTCTTGTTTGAATAATTCAAATCAAGTTCAGATTATTGGAGCTACAAATATTGTTGATGGTAATTACACTATAGATTATCAATTATCTGGCGTAATTACTGAAACCTTAAATACAACAATTTCTATAACTGGAGGAAATGGAGTTTTTGTAATTCCTGCAGCCAATTTAATAAATACAGGAATAGTAACTTTAACAGTGTCACAAATAACGAATAGTACTACATTGTGCGGAACAGGTTTGACTTTTGTAACAAGTACTGCTTTTGAAGTTACTTCAATAAACGATCCTATATTAATTACAAATGGTGAACAATTTTGTGCAAATGAAAGCCCTACTATTGCAGATTTGGCAGCTAATATTGTAGGTACCGATACTGTTATTTTTTATAATTCTAATACAGGCGGAACAGCTTATTTAAGTACAGATTTTTTAACAAATGGAACTATTTATTATGCAACATTAGTATCTACTTCAGGTTGCGAAAGTATTACCCGTTTGCAAATTACCGCAGTATTAAATGTTGTAGATACACCACTATTAAATACTAACGGAAATCAATTTTGTGTAACTGATAATGCAACTATTACTGATTTAACTTCAAATATTTCAGGAAGTGGAACTGTAAAATGGTATGATAGTATATCTGGTGGAAATCTATATTCTGATACAACTTTATTAACTGATGGAACAATTTATTATGTTACATTAACTTCTAATGCAGGTTGTGAAAGTAATCCTCGATTGCCAGTTACAGTTGCAATTAGTCAAATTGGTGATCCAATTTTAAATGATAAAGGAAATGAATTTTGTAGAACAGATAATCCTACAATTACAGAATTATCAGCAAATATTCAAGGAACAAATTCAGTAGTTTGGTATGATTCAGGCACTAATGGTATTGCTTATAATCCAACAGATTTATTAATTGACGGAACAACTTATTTTGCTACATTGGTTACTTCTATTGGTTGTGCAAGCGAACATAGACTTTCAGTAAAAGTTGATTTGAATAAATGTAATGATTTATTAATTCCTGATGGATTTTCTCCAAATAATGATCAGGTAAACGAAACATTCGAAATTAAAAATCTGCCAGCACTTTATCCAAATTTCAAATTAGAGATATATAATCGTTATGGGAATTTACTTTATACAGGAAATATAAACACTCCAAATTGGAACGGAACAACAACTGAATCTGGTATCAATTTAGGAACATCTGAAGTTCCAGTAGGAGTATATTTTTATATATTAGAATTTAATGATGGAATACAAAAACCAATTCAGGGAAGAGTCTATTTAAGTAGATAAATGAAATATAAGATGAAAGGAAAAAATATAAAATATTTAGTTTTTGTCGGCATTTTTCTAGTTACATCTCTAGTAAAGGCACAACAAGACCCACAATTTACACATTATATGTATAATATGAATGTGATAAATCCTGCTTACGCTACAGACAATGAAGGTGTAATCAATCTAGGAGGTTTGTATAGAACACAGTGGGTTGGAGTAGTTGGTGCACCAAAAACAACCTCATTATTTGCTCATTCTCCAATTGCCAAAAAAGTAGAAATGGGAATTTCATTTGTAAATGATGCCATTGGTGATGTAGTAAATGAAAATAATATATATGTAGATTTTGCTTATGTATTGCCAGTTTCAGAAAAAAACAAACTTTCTTTTGGATTAAAAGGTGGTGTAACTATGTATGACGCTAACTTTAATGGATTTAAATTTACTGATGCACTACCAGAAAATGCTTTTGATAATATCAATAAAACATTTCCAAATGTTGGTTTAGGAACATTTTATTTTAGTGATCATTATTATTTAGGATTTTCGATTCCAAATTTATTAACTACAAAACATATAGAAAATAAGGACGGAATAAAATATACTGGTGTAGAAGCAATGCATTATTTTTTTACAGGAGGATATGTTTTTAAAATTGATAAAGACACAAAATTCAAACCCGCTTTTATGGTAAAAGGGGTTTCTGGAGCACCATTATCACTTGATATAACAGCAAATTTTTTGTTTGAGGAATTTTTTGAAATTGGAGTAGGATATAGATTTGATGATTCTGTAAGTGGTCTAGTAGGTTTTAATGTTACAAAAAATATGCGCATAGGATATTCATATGATTATACTTTATCAAATTTGGGGCAATTCAATTCTGGTTCTCATGAAATATTTTTATTGTTTGATATTGATACATCAAAATTTACATCAAAAGGATACGATAAATCGCCTAGATTCTTTTAATTAATAAATAAATGAAAAAATACTTCTATATACTTTTTATATTTTGCTTTAGTTTCACACTTTTTGCTCAAAAAGTAAGTGAGAAAAAAGCAAACAGTTTATTTGAAAAGAAAGCTTATGTAAAAGCTGCAGAAATGTATGAACAAGTGCCAGAAAATCAAACTGTTTTGCAAAATTTGGGCGATTGTTATTATTATAATTCTCAAATGAAAGATGCTGTTCGTGTATACGGAAAGCTATATCTAGGTTATAAAGATAAAATAGATACCGAATATAATTTTAGATATGCTCACGCTTTACTTGGCGTTTATGATTATGATAAAGCCGATAAATATATGGGAGATTATTTGAAGTATAAGGTTAATACAAGTAGCTTCGTAAAAAATCTAAATACAAATGTCCCTTATAATTATGTCATTCAACCAATGGCAAAAAACACTTCAAATGGCGATTTTGGAATGTCATTTTATGGAGATAAAGTAGCATTTGCATCCTTAAGAAACACAAAGTCTAAGTCTTTTGGATGGAACGAAAAACCGTATTTAGATTTATTTAGTGCCAATGTAAATGCTAAAGGATTATTAACTAATATTACTCCTTTTCCAAAAGAATTAAATACCAAAACTCACGAAAGTTCTGCCACTTTTAGTAAAGATGGTAAAACTATGTACTTTAATCGAACCAACGATAAAAAAGTAAAAATAGGAAACGAAAAAGTTGCAAACATAAAAATATTTAAAGCAGAATTTGTTGATGAAAAATGGACAAATATTAAGGAATTGCCTTTTTGTAGCGATACATATTCTACAGAACATCCTGCTTTAAGTAAAGATGGGAAACAATTGTATTTTTCAAGTGATATGCCCGGTTCAATTGGCTCTTTTGATATTTATGTAGTAGATGTAAAAGAAGATGGTACATATAGTGCACCAGAAAATATGGGGAATACCATAAATACAATACATAGAGAGCAATTTCCTGAAATCTCAGACGATGGCACTATTCTTTATTTTGCTTCAGATGGATTACAAGGAATGGGAGGATTAGATATCTTTATGAGCAAATCTTATGATGGGGTTTTTGCAAAACCTTTAAATTTAGGAGAAACTATCAATAGCAATTTAGACGATTTTGGTTATATTGTTGATGAGAAAAAAAACACAGGTTACTTATCATCCAACAGAAAAGGTGGTGATAATCTTTACAGTTTTACAAGATCAGAAAACGTTGAACGTTATGTTGTAGAAGGTGAAGTAAAAGATAAAAACACACAATCATTATTACCAGGTACTTTAGTTACATTATACGACGAAAACAATATTTTAATTGGTCAAATGGTTGTTGGTGGTGATGCAAATTATGTTTTTAATACAGAACCAAATAAGAAATATCGTATCGAAGCTATACGTGATTTTTATATTCCTCACAGTGAAGAATTTACCACAAACGAAGACGGAAAACTGAGATATACTATCGAGTTGTTTATGGAATGTTATGATGATGCTGAAGAAATAATTACCAAACGCCAAGATGGTAAAGTTCAAATTGTTTTAGAAAATATTTATTTTGATTTAAACAAATGGGATATAAAACCCGATGCAGCTCGAATTTTGAATGTGCTTTTGGATTTATTAAATAAATATCCGGAAATGGAAATAGAAATTGATGCACATACCGATTCTCGTGCATCAGATACCTACAACTTAGTCTTATCAAACCGTCGTGCAGCTTCAACTTTAGAATATTTGGTTCAAAATGGTATAAGTAGAAAAAGACTCCGTTCAAAAGGATTTGGAGAACAAGTTCCATTGATAAAGTGCGGAATAACTAAAACCTGTACAGAAGAAGAACATTCTATCAATAGAAGATGCGAATTTATAATACTAAAATAGAGAAAATGCCATTGGAAACAATGGTATTTTTTTTAACTGCATAATTCAAAATATTATATATAATTACATTGCCAATTTGCCTATTTTTGCAAATATTTCTTTATTATGAAAAACTCTATTTTAATTGCATTTTTGTTTTCAGTCTTGATGTTAAAATCTCAAAATCAACAACCAAAACTTGTTGTTGGTATCGTAGTTGACCAAATGAAAATGGAATACTTATACCGTTTTCAAAATGATTTTACCGAAAATGGTTTTAAGAAAATGATGAATAATGGATATGTTTTTCAAAATATGCATTTTAATTATTTACCAACTTATACAGGTCCAGGACACGCTTCTATTTATACAGGTACAACACCATCTGTACACGGAATTGTTGGCAACGAATGGTTTAGCAGAAAATTAGCAGATGAAATATATTGTACAGAAGACAAAAATGTAAAAACTATTGGAGATGGCACCAAAAAAGAAGGAGAAATGTCGCCTAAAAATCTCTTGAGTACTACTATAACTGATGAATTGAGGCTTTCAACTAATTTTAAAGGAAAAATAATTGGGATGAGTCTTAAAGATAGAGGTGCCATCCTTCCTGCAGGACATTTTGCCAATTGGGCATTTTGGTATAGCAAAACAGGTGCTTTTATTTCGAGTACTTTTTATGGTGAAAAATTACCAGAATGGGTAACTAATTTCAATAACGAAAAACATTATTTAACCTATATCAACAAAGGATGGAATTTGTTTAAGCCAATTGATACCTACAATGAAAGTCTTGCTGATGACAATCCTTATGAAGGAAAATTAAATGGTGCCAATCCTATTTTTCCCTATAATCTAAAAGAAATGTATGAAAAAAATGATGCAGGAATCATTCGATCTACTCCTTTTGGAAATGATTTATTAGAAGAATTTGCCAAAGTAGCTATCGAAAAAGAAGCTTTAGGAAAAGACGATATTACAGATTTTCTTACTGTAAGTTTTTCTTCAACAGATTATGTTGGTCATATTCTTGGTCCACGATCTATTGAATTACAAGACACCTATTTGAGGCTAGACAATACTATTGCTGATTTTCTAAATTACCTTGACAAAACAATCGGAAAAGGGAATTATCTAGTTTTTCTAACAGCTGATCATGCAGGTGCTGAGAACGCAAAATTTTTAAGAGATAATAAATACGAAGTTACAAATGTCGAACCTAAAGAAATTAGAACAGCTTTGAAGAAATTTTCTACAGAAACATATGGAGAAGATTTGGTATTGAATTATTCAAGTTTTAATTTGTTTTTTAATAAAGAAATCATCAAAACAAAAGGGTTGGATTTAATGAAGGTCAAACAAACCTTTAAAGATTTTTTAATGACACAAAATCAAGTAAAAAGAGTTTATACAGAAGAAGAAATTCTTGGAGCTACCGGAAATGATTTTTATTTAAATTGTATTGCAAAAGGATATGATGTTACTCAAAATGGAGATTTGGTAATTCTTGATAAACCAGGTTTTATTGAGTATGGTGCAACAGGAACTTCTCACGGAACTTCTTACAGCTATGACACACATGTACCTTGTATATTTTATGGTTGGAATATCAAAAAAGGAGAAACACATGATAGAAAAGATATTACAGAAATCGCTCCAACTCTTGCACAGAAATTGAAAATTTCATTTCCAAACGGAACAGAATCTAAAGTACTTTTGGAAGTTTTAGATAAATAAAATTTTAATTTTTATTAAATAATCTCTTTCTGAATTTGAAATCTTTTCCTGAAATGAATAAATTTTTTGTATTACTTATATTTTTCTTTTATCAAAATAATTTTGCCCAAACTTGGCCTTCACAAACTTGGAGTATAGCATCTAATATTACAAATTCTATTGATATAAATGGAGTTCAGGATATGAGTGGATTGCATTTTAATCCGACCAATAATAGGCTTTATGCAGTTTTAGATACAGGAGAAGTGGTTGTTTTGCAATGGAATATTACTTCAAATACATTTTCTCTACTTGCCAGAAAAACAATAACTGGCGGACCAGAAGGAATTACACAAGCCAATTTATATGCCAATGAATTTTATACAATAGACGAAAATAATTATGAAATTAGAAGATACACACACGCTTCTAATTTTACAAATTTAAACGAGTATAAACATTGGAATCTTTTATCGTCACCTTCACCTATGTCAGATACTGGCAACACTGGTCCTGAAGGTATTGTTTTTATTCCTGATAGTTATTTAACTACTATTGGGTTTATAAGTCAACAAACTGGGCAATTATATACTTCTCAAAAAGGATTAGGTGGATTGTTTTTTGTTGCACATCAAGATGGTGGATATATTTGGGTTTTTGATGTTAATCCTAACACCAACAATGATTTTATATATGTTGGAAAATACAAAACCAACAAAACCGAATGTTGTGATTTGTCTTTTGATAGAAGTACAGGTTTACTTTATATTTTGCATAATATTTCAGGAAATAATACACTTGAAGTTACCAATTTATCATCATTTATTACCAATGCAGGGAATAGAAAATTTATAGCTTCAAGCGAATATAATATTCCTAATACTAACGATGCTAATGATAATATTGAAGGATTTGCACTCACTCCAAAATGTCCCGAAATTGGTACAGTAACTGCTTGGCTTTGCCGAGATGTAGAAAATAATGAAAGTACTACATTGCAACAAAATGGTATTAAAATGTTTAATCCTTTTGTTTCTAATGGAACTTGTGCACCATTACAAACTACAAATTTTATTGATAAGGATACAATTTTAGTATATCCAAATCCAACTAATAATTTTGTTTCGATTACCACAGATAAAATACAAAATGCTTCAATAAGATTAACCAATAGTTTAGGTCAACTTGTTTTTGGGCTTGAAAACAATGAAAATTCTAATTTAAAAATAGATATGTCTTTTTATAAAAGTGGAATCTATATTTTGGAAATTGTTCAAAATGAAAACGTATTTAGACAAAAAATCATTAAGAATTAAATTTGTTATTCTAGTTTTATTTGTTTGTTTATCAAGTCTTCAAAAGTTTCTCGTTCTCTAATTAAAATTCCTTTTCCATTTTTCCATAGCACTTCTGCAGGTTTGTATCGCGAATTATAATTTGATGCCATTGCAAAACAATATGCACCAGCATTTCTAAAACACAAAATATCTCCTTCTTTAATTTCTGCAATTCGGCGATTGTTTGCAAAAGTATCCGTTTCGCAAATATATCCAACAACAGTATAAAAACGTTCTTTGCCTTTTGGGTTTGAAATGTTTTCTATAAAATGTTGAGAACCATATAGCATAGGACGAATTAAATGATTGAATCCAGAATCAATACTCGCAAAAACAGTTGAAGTTGTTTGTTTGACTACATTTACTTTTGCCAAAAAGAATCCCGCTTCGCTAACCAAAAACTTACCAGGTTCAAAAGTCAAAGTCAATGGTCTGTTGTATTCTTTTTCAAAAGCAATAAAACGTTTAGATAATTTTTTTCCGAATTCTTCAATATTGGTTTCAATATCGCCTTTGTGATACGGAACTTTAAATCCGCTTCCAAAATCAAGAAAATCTAAAGTTTTAAAATGTTTTGCAACTTCAAAAAGTATTTCTGCAGCATATAAAAAAACTTCAATGTCAAGAATATCAGAACCTGTATGCATATGAATGCCATTGATATGCATTCTTGTATTTTCTACAATTCTAAGAATGTGTGGCATTTGATGTATCGAAATCCCAAATTTACTATCAATATGACCTACAGAAATATTGGAGTTTCCACCAGCCATAACGTGTGGGTTGATACGTATACAAACGGGAATTTTTGGATGCTTGGTCCCGAAATGTTCTAATACTGATAAATTATCAATATTAATTTGTACACCTAGCGATGCTGCTTCTTCAATTTCTTCAAAGGAAACACCATTGGGGGTATAAATAATTTTATCTGGAGTAAAACCTGCATACAAACCCAACTGAACTTCTTGAATTGAAACTGTGTCTAATCCTGCACCAATTTGTTTTAATAACTGAAGAATTGCAATATTTGATAAAGCTTTTACAGCATAATTGATTCTAAGTTTTTCAACTTTAGAAAATGCATTAGTGAGTCTATGATATTGTGAGGCAATTTTTTCTGCATCATAAACATATAACGGACATCCAAATTCTTCGGCAAGTGTAACTAATTCTTTAGGTTGCATAACTAATTTATTTGCTACAAATATAAGGTTTGAGAAAAGTATTTCAATGTATTATTGAAGTCAATTTTATGTTCATTATTTATAAAAACTCTCCGTGTTGAGTTATATCCAATCCTAATTCTTCCTTGTCTTCACTTACACGTAGTGGAGTGATTTTATTTACAATAAAAAAGAGGAAATATGATGCTGTAAAAGCAAAAATAGACACAGCAATCAATGCTGTAATTTGATTTAAAAATAAAGTTGTTTCACCAAAAATTAATCCTTGATCTGTAATAGCAGGATTTATAGATTTAGATGCAAAAACACCAGTTAATAGCATTCCTGTCATTCCTCCAACTCCATGACACGAGAATACATCTAATGAATCATCAATTTTATTTTTAGGAAATTTACTTACCACAAGATTACTTATAATACTTGCTACAATTCCAATAAAAATTGCGTGCGGAATACTTACATAACCAGCTGCTGGTGTTATAGCTACAAGTCCAACAACTGCTCCAATACAAGCACCCATTGCTGATGGTTTATGTCCAAGTATTTTATCAAGAAATACCCAAGCCATTGCTGCAGCAGCAGCGGCAACTGTTGTTGTGCCTAATGCTTGAACAGCAAGACCATTTGCTCCAAATGCCGATCCTGAATTAAATCCGAACCATCCAAACCACAACAAACCAGTTCCTAACAATACATAGGTTATGCGAGCTGGCATTATTTTTTGTACTTTGCGTTTACCTAAAAATATTGCTCCTGCAAGTGCTGCCCAACCTGCACTCATATGTACAACAGTTCCTCCTGCAAAATCTAAAACTCCCATTTTAAATAAAATTCCATCAGGATGCCAAGTCATATGTGCTAAAGGAGCATAGACTACTAGTATAAAAAAAACCATAAATAATAAATAAGCCCAAAATCGAATGCGCTCTGCAAAAGCACCAGTAATTAAAGCTGGTGTTATAATTGCAAATTTTGCTTGAAATAAAGCAAATAACATAAATGGTATTGTTGGTGCTAAACCCCAAGCTGTTTTTGTTCCGACTCCATCAAAAAATATATTTGAACATGGATTTCCTATAAAACCATCAATCGATGGGCCAAATGATAATCCGAAACCTACAACTACCCATAAAACTGAAACAATAACCATCGCCATAAAGCTTTGCATCATAGTGCTAATTACATTTTTCTTTCCGACCATACCACCATAGAAAAAACCAAGTCCTGGTGTCATTAACAAGACAAGTGCAGTTGCAACAATCATCCAAGCTGTATCTCCTGTATCAAATTTTATAGGTTCTGTAGGATTTGGATAGTCTACAAAAATTAAATTTGAAAAAAAGGTAATCACAATAAATAGGATTAATATAACGCTTAAAACAATTTTTCTCATAGAGATAGTATTTATATTTAAAATTCAAAAATATAAATATTATTGCAATACCCCTAAAAAAAGATATGTTTATAGTAAATTTTTGTGATAATAATAAAAATACCCTATAAAAAAATGTAGTAAATACTAAATAAATTAGGAAATAATATAAATTTGATAAAAAACTATAATTATCTAATTAATTTTATTAATAATCCATCAACTTCAAGAGTACTCATTGTTAATGAATTGTTTGATATTGTTAAACAACCCATGTTATAAGTATCGATGACTATTGATTGATTACAATATTCGGGGTTTGCTTGACTGGTTATAATAGAATAATTATAAATTCCTGTTTCAAAAACATCGTTCAAATTTGGGTCTGTATTGCTATTGATTATTATTACCTTTTGATGGGTTGTATCGAATTCCCAAGTTATCAATCCAACTGGAAAATTTGTAATAAAACTACTAAATCCTGCAGTTACTGTTACTAAATTCCATTTTCCTTCAATTGTATTGGGTTGATAATGATAATTGTTGCAATTTTTATGGTGTGATTCAGTATCTGTACAATTTAGAAAAAGTAGAGAAACGATACAAATAATATAACGGTAAATTGTTTTCATGACTTTTTTATTAAATTAATTAAAAACTATTGCTTTCGGAATTTTTGGAATTCTAATTATTTTGAAAGGTTGTTCTATAATTGTAGCTACATTTCCTGTGTTGGGTGCAATAGCTTGTACATTAAAAATTATGTTATAATCATTTTCTACAATGTTGGTATTGTCTATAGAAAATCCGCCAGTATTTCTAATTTGATCAAAAGAGGCTATTATTTTACAGGTAGAAAAATCAATTCCTACTTCGTTGAAAGTGTCAGAAATGTTATTTATAGTATTCATTTTTGTTTTTAGAATATTCCATTCGGTCATATTAGTGATTACAATATTTTGTTCTGAGATATTTTCTTGACCATCTCCAAAAAGGCTTCCTGAACCAATTACTACAGGCGTAATTGTATGTGAAGTTGTGTTGTCATTACAACAACTATTTGATAATAGTGAAATTACCAGAACCAAAATTAGATTTTTCATATTGTTATTTTTAGTAATTAGATGTTAAAATTAACAAAAGGTTGCGTTGAAGCAGTTTTTTTTTAGCCCAGATAGAAACGGCATCCTTTTTTTGTCTCGTTTTTTAGAGACAAAAAAAGATAGAGTGAATAGCTGGAATTGCTTCAAATAAAATTAGTATTTCTTTTAGAATATTAGATGAATTTAGTTATTTTTGTGGCACTTTATAAAGACAAAAATCTTCATTATGAATATACACGAATATCAAGGAAAAGAAATTTTAGCAAGTTATGGTGTGCGAGTTCAACGCGGTATTGTTGCTAATAATCCAGTTGAAGCTGTAGCTGCAGCAAAACAATTAACGGCAGAAACAGGGACAGGTTGGCATGTTATCAAAGCTCAAGTTCACGCAGGTGGACGTGGAAAAGGTGGTGGAGTGAAACTAGCAAAAAACTTGCAACAAGTTGAAGAGTTAGCGGAGCAAATCATCGGAATGCAACTAATTACGCCACAAACACCTCCAGAAGGTAAAAAAGTGCATAAAATTTTGGTTGCCGAAGATGTATATTATCCTGGTGAAAGCGAAACAGAAGAGTTCTACATGTCAGTTTTATTGAACAGAGCTTCTGGTAGAAATATGATTGTTTATTCTACTGAAGGTGGAATGGATATTGAAGAAGTGGCTGAGCATACACCACATTTAATTTTTAATGAAGAGATAGATCCAGCTGTAGGTTTGCAAGGTTTTCAGGCTAGAAGAATTGCTTTTAATCTTGGCGTTTCTGGAAATGCATTTAAAGAAATGGTAAAATTTATAGATTCTCTATATAATGCTTATATTGGTTCTGATGCTTCGATGTTTGAAATTAATCCTGTTTTGAAAACATCTGATAATAAGATTATGGCAGTTGATGCTAAAGTTAATATTGATGATAATGCATTATACCGTCAGCCGAAATATGCTGAAATGCGTGACATTAGAGAAGAAAACCCTATTGAGGTTGAAGCTAAAGAAGCTGGATTGAACTATGTTGACCTTGACGGAACTGTAGGTTGTATGGTAAACGGTGCTGGATTGGCAATGGCAACAATGGATTTGATTAAATATGCAGGTTTTGAACCAGCAAATTTTCTTGATGTTGGTGGTACTGCAGATGCAAAACGTGTAGAATTGGCTTTTAGAATTATCTTAAAAGATCCAAACGTAAAAGCAATTTTAATTAATATTTTTGGAGGAATTGTGCGTTGTGACAGAGTTGCTCAAGGTGTTGTAGATGCTTACAAAAATATGGGTGATGCTATAAAAGTACCAATCATTGTAAGATTACAAGGAACTAATGCAGAAATTGCTAAAGAATTAATTGACAATTCTGGTATGCCAATTTTATCAGCAGTAGAGTTTCAAGAAGCTGCTGATCAAGTAAAAGCTACTTTAAAATAAAATATAGATTATATAAATAAAAAAATCCCGAATGTGAATTCGGGATTTTTTTATTTAAAAATATTCTATTTTACAATTTTGCTAACCATAAAGAAGCATTCATATGCAAGCGGGAATGTGAAGCTAATTCTGTCCAACCTGGATATAATGTATCACCTGTTGCTCCAGTACCATCATCTGCTGGTGAGCTATCGCCAATAACAACTACTCTGCCTAACATATAGCTTGCAGTTGCTAACATTACATTTAATGATCCTTGAGTTGATGTACCTCTCCAAATTAATCCTTGTACAGAAGCATTTGCTGCAGTATTAGTTGTTATAGATGCACCAGCAGAATATTTAAGCTGCGATACTACACCTTGAGTTCCATTTAATATTGGGTTTGTAGTTGTTGCTAATCTGTTTGAAGTAGTTTCAGAAAAAGTATTTAAATTTATTGTAAAACCAAACGGATTGTTTTGCACAGTATTATTACTCATCAAATCATTCCAAATTGCTGGAGAATCCCAACCATCATTGTTTCTGTCTGAAGCTGTGTGGTCTGAAATCATAAAAAGACCTCCTCCATTTTTTACAAAATTCATAATTGCAGTTTTCTCTGCAGTTGTAAATCTAATATTTGGTTCGTCTACAACATATACATCATAGTTTTTTAAATCTTGTGCTGCGGTTGTACCATAAGTTATTGATGCCGAAGATGGTAAAGTCTCTACAGTGTGTCCTAATTTTACTAAGGCAATTCCCCAAGCTGAAACTCCACCTTTCCAATAAGTTTCTGGTGTTGTAGCAGTAATGGTAGATTGTAAAGGAGTTGGAAATCGTTGTGGTGATGAATCTGCATCAAGTACCCAATCTGCATTTCCTGCTGTTTCTGCTTTTTTTGCGTCAAATAAAAATTTCTTTGGTGTGACAACCGCTGTTGTTTTATTTACAGGTGTATTTGTTGATGAATCAATAATAGCATCATTTTCGCAAGAAAAAGCAAAAAGTGCTATTCCTAAAAGTAATAATTTGTTGAGGTTTTTCATATTTTGGTTTTAATTACTAGGTTATAAACATACAAAAGTTATTTTACCCTACTATTCTCGATATAAATTTTTTTCAACAATTTGTATATCTTAAATTAATGATTATGATTTTTTGTTCTTTCCGTTGTTAAATCTAACTTTTTCTACCACTGATGTTTTTGATGCTGGCTTTTTATCGCGAGATTTAGCATTTGAAGCAGGTTTCTTTTTAAACTTAACTTTTGGAGCTGGTTTAAACTGCTTTGCCTGTTCGCTTTTGCTCGAGTCTACTCTTGGTTTTTGATTTTCTCTTACCGGAATTTCAGCCTTGTGTTTTGCTAAAACATCATTTGGGTTTTTAGGATTTTCCTTTGTTCCACGTAAGTGAATTATCAAAGCGTTTAAAAAATTACGTAATACTTGATCACCACATTCCATAAAATTTTCGTGTTTTTCATCACGAAAAAAAGCACCTAATTCTGATTTTGAAATACGGAAATCTACCAATTCAAGGATTTCTACTATTTGGTCATCACGAAGCATTAATGCTACACGTAATTTTTTGAATATATCGTTATTGTTCATTTTAAAAAAGTTTAGATAGTTAATAAGTTTAGAAGGTTTAGTTTCTAAAGTAAATTAAAACAGCCAAAGGTACGCTTTTACAAAATTATCACGCCATAATTTTTCGTTGTGTTGACCGCCTTTTATGATTACTTTTTTATTTAGATGCAAACAATAGCATCTATTGGTATTTACTAATTCTTCTATTTTATTTAAATCTGCAATAACATCTGCATCTCCTTCATTATCACCACACATAAAATATATTTTCGAATTGAGTTTGGGAACTTTTTGAGTTAGCTCGATAATTTCATTTCGGTTAAACCAAAAAGCAGGCGAAAAAATACCAGCCTTACCAAATATTTTTGGATATTTTATTAAAGCATAATATGAAGTTAATCCTCCTAATGAACTTCCGAAAATAGCAGTGTTTTTAGCATTAGTTTTTGTTCTGTATTTTTTGTCAATTTCTGGTTTTAAAACTGTTACAATAAAATCTAAATAATTATTTGCATTGCCACCATTGTATTTTGGATGTTTGTAAGGTGTTAATTCATCAATACGTTTTTCACCACCATTTTCTATACCAACGACAATAACCTGTGCGTTGATACTATCTAATTTTTCATCAATATTCCATTCGCCTGCAAAAGATGTTTTGGTATCAAATAAGTTTTGGGCATCGTGCATATAAATCACTGGGTACTTTTTGGTAGAATTATTGTAGCTTTTTGGCAAATACAACCATATTTTTCGTGTAGTATTTAGTTGTGGAGCATCAATAGTAAAGGTTGTAACTTGTTTGCTTGCAGTACTTTCTTGAGCATCAAGATTACAGAAAACTAGCAATATGAAAAGTGTGAGAATTGTTTTCAAATTAAATTTATTTTTGAATTGTTATAAAAAATTATATTTTAGCTAAAAATAAACAATTGATGCATACTAAAGAAGATAAAATAAATTTATTAGCAGATATGATTTCTTTTGCCATTGTAGATGGTGAATTGCACGAAAGAGAATATCTTTTTCTGTCTTTGATTGCTCAAGAACTTCAAATTGATGAGGTAGAATTTAAGCAATTATTTCATCAAGAAAATAGGAGTGAAGTAATAAAAAATGAGTTCGAACGAATTCAGCAATTTTATCGTTTGGCTCTTTTAATGCATTGTGATGGTGTACTTCATAAACGAGAACAAGAAAAAATTCATGAAATAGGCATTAACATGGGATTAAATCCACATGCAATAAAAAGAGTGCTTAAAGCCATGGAAGATTCGCCAACACGAATGATTCATCCCGATTATTTATTGGAAGTTTTTCAGGAGCAATTGAATTAACGTCCAATAACAATCCAATCGTTTCCGTCACTTTGTACCATATATCTTTCGTTGGGATTAATATAAATTGGTGCTGTGTTAGAAACGTCATCATAAATTACTCCACCAGCAGTAGAAAATAGTTTTGCACCAATCCCATTACTTCCTATAATAATAAATATTTTACCTTGATTTCCTACCGCATTTGGTAAACGAATTTCAGAAACGCTATTAAAAACTCGAATGGTATATTCTGTCAAAGCTACATTATAAATGCCTGTTAAAGTGCCAGTTGTTGCATATTTTTGTGTTGAACTTGATGTCCAAGTAGGAGCAACTCCAATTCCAGCACTTGTAAGAATTTGCCCAGTTGTTCCAGCAGTATTATTAGGCATAAAAGCACCACTAATTTTTAAATTTCCAGCTACATCAAGTTTCTCTGAAGGCGATGGTTGACCAATTCCTATTTTACCAAGTGCAGTTGTTGACATAGTTATTCCATAAATTACATTTCCTATACTCATTTGATTATTCCCAGCAGGATTTGGAACATCGGATAAGTTTCCTATTGCAATATTTTCTGAACCCGTTGAAATTGTATTTCCGCTACCAAAACCGATAGTTGTATTTTTTATTCCTGTGCTTGTACTTCCGCCTGCATAAGAACCTATTATTGTGTTTTGATATCCAGAGGTAATTGCTTGCGAATTTTGAAAACCAATACACACATTAAAATTACCTGTTGTATTTTCGCTAAGTGCTAATCTTCCAATGGCAACATTTCCTAATCCAGTTGTATTTTTACGAAGCGTTTCACTACCAACAGCTGTATTCATATCTCCACCAGTACTTAATCCCATTGATTGAAGTCCTATTGCTGT
>JAYTVI010000121.1:0-4939 GCA_043744095.1 Flavobacterium sp. | reverse complement strand
TTAAAAACAAGAAAGTAAATCTTTAAAAACCAAAACTAAATTCTAAAAAATCAACAAATTTGATTTGTAATAAGATTTATAGTTTTTAGAGATTCCCTATAGTTATTGCTTGATGAAAAATCATTTTCACTTAGTTTTAAAAATTAAGTCAAAAACTGAAATTGAAGCTTTATGTTCAATTGAAAAAATCCATCAACCATTTTCAAATTTATTTAATGCATACACAAAATCTATAAATAAAAAATACAATAGAGAAGGTAGTTTATTCAAAGTTCGTTTTAAAAGAGAACGAATTGAAACAGAAGATTATTTAAGAAATGTAATTGTTTATACTCATCTTAATCCTGTAAAGCATAAATTCCAAGAGAATTATGTTGACTACAAACATTCTTCATATAAAACAATGTTGTCTGAAAAGCCAACACAGTTGCTTCGAGAAGAAGTTTTAGAATTATTTGGAGGTAAAGAAAATTATATATTTCATCATAAAGAAATTTTCCTAAAAGGAAATTATGAAGATTTTGAATAATCCATTAACAACAAACCTCAAAGGTTTTAAAAACCTTTGAGGTTTATCCTAAAACAAAAAACAATGAAAAAAATCTTTTTTCTTTTACTAGTAACATCATTGTCATTCGCTCAAGTTGACCGAGTTGAACCTCCTTTTTGGTGGAGTGATATGAATTTATCAGATGTTCAAATTATGTTTTATGGAAAAAACATTGCTCAAAACGATGTTTCTGTTTCAAATGGAATTGTTATTAAAGACATTCAAAAAACCG
The DNA here is from genome assembly GCA_043744095.1 of Flavobacterium sp. Lineage (GTDB taxonomy): Bacteria > Bacteroidota > Bacteroidia > Flavobacteriales > Flavobacteriaceae > Flavobacterium. The sequence continues at coordinate 4,157 of JAYTVI010000121.1, read as the reverse complement.
AAAATCCAAATTATGTTTTTGTTACTATAGATACCAAAAACACTTCATCTCAAGATTTTGTTTTTTCTTTTTCAAAAAATAAAAAAATAGCATTTACCCAAAAATATACTCTAAAATCAAGAAGAAAAAATTCTAAATTCAGAAAAAGTTATGACGCTTCTGATGTGATTTATTTAATAATGCCTGACCGTTTTGCAAACGGAAACCCTAATAATGATAGCACTCTTAATACAACCGAAAAATCAGACAGATCAATACCTGGAGCAAGACATGGTGGTGATATTGATGGAATTATAAAAAACCTAGATTACCTGCAATCACTTGGGGTTACTTCACTCTGGCCGACACCACTTTGTGAAGATAACGACAAAAATTATTCATATCACGGTTACGGACAATCTGATGTATACAAAATCGATCCTCGTTATGGAACAAATGAAGATTATGCTAAATTATCTGCAGAATTGCACAAAAGAGGAATGAAAAATATAATGGATTATGTGACCAATCATTGGGGTTGGCAGCATTGGATGTACAAAGATTTACCCTCTTATGACTGGATTCATCAGTTTCCTGGCTTTTCACAATCAAATTATAGAATGACGACACAATTTGACACAAATGCTTCTCAAATTGATGCAAAAAACTGTATGGATGGTTGGTTTGTTCCTTCAATGCCAGATTTAAACCAATCAAATACTTTGGTTTTGAACTACTTAATCCAAAATGCAATATGGTGGATAGAATTTGCAGATTTAGACGGTTTTCGCGTAGACACTTATTCCTATAATGACAAAGAAGGAATTTCAAAATGGACCAAATCTATCACAGATGAATATCCTTACTTTAATATCGTTGGCGAAGTTTGGATGCACAATCAAGCACAAATGGCTTATTGGCAAAAAAACAGTAAAATTGGAGCTATAGAGAGTTTTAATTCTAATTTACCAAGTGTAATGGATTTTACCTTGCACGATGCCATTAGTCAAGTTTTTAATGATGATAAACCTACTTGGGATAAAGGAATGGTGAAAGTATATGACAATTTTACAAACGATTTTCTATATCCAAACCCAAATAGTATAATGACTTTTATCGAAAATCATGATACACAACGTTTTAATGAAATTTACAAAAACGATTTCAAAAAATACCAAATGGCAATGTCATTAATAACTACAGTTAGAGGTATTCCACAATTGTATTACGGGTCAGAAATTGGAATGGCTGGTAACAAAGACAAATTGGGTGATGCTGATATTCGTAAAGATTTTCCTGGCGGATGGAATGATGACACTAACAATTCGTTTACTGTTTCTGGTAGAACTGCTGAACAAGAAAAGTTTCACAATTTTACATCCAAATTATTAAATTGGAGAAAATCAAAAGAAGTTATTCATAACGGAAAAATGATGCATTATATACCCGAGAATAATGTTTATGTTTATTTTAGATATAATGATATCGAAAGTGTGATGGTTGTAATCAATAACAATTTAGAAAAACAAACAATCAAATTAAATCGTTTCAAAGAAAGTATTAAAAACTATTTAACAGGAGCAGAAGTCATTTCCGGAAAACAAATTAACTTAAAAGTAGATATTGAAATTGAAGGAAAATCGGTTTTAATTTTAGAATTGAAGTAAATAAAAACCATATAATTTTAAGTTTAATCTAGAAAATTCAAACTTTTTATCTTATTGGTTCAAAAAATAAACAATGAAAAAGCTATCACTTTTTTTATTATTCGCCACTATTTCATTTGCTCAAAGCAATACAGAATCTTATCGAAAAATAGATTCTGAAATGATTCAAGGTTCAATAAATCGAATTGATAGTTTTCCTTCAAAATATATTATTCCCAGAACAGTTGATGTATGGTTACCAGATAATTATTCAAAAAACAAAAAATACAGTGTAATTTACATGCACGATGGACAAATGCTTTTTGATTCAAAAATTACTTGGAACAAGCAAGAATGGATGGTTGATGAAGTAATTTCAAAATTGAATTCAGAAAATAAAATACAAGACATAATTGTAGTTGCTATTTGGAATATTCCAAATCAAAGACACACCGATTTATTTCCAAAAAAACCAATTCAAAAATTATCAGAAGAAAAACAAAAATATATAGTTGATAATGCTAATAGATTGGGTTACAATTTTAAAATAGACTCTATTAATTCTGATAATTATCTAAAATTTATAGTAAAAGAATTAAAACCATATATCGACAAAAATTATCCAGTTTATACAAATGCACAAAATACAGCTATAATGGGTTCAAGCATGGGAGGATTAATATCTATGTATGCTATTTGCGAATATCCCAAAATATTTGGGAAAGCAGCTTGTTTGTCAACGCACTGGATAGGTTTTCGCGATTTTGAAAACAATCCAATTCCTGAAAACTTTTTTAATTATCTGAACAATAAAATACCAAAATCAAAAACTCATAAAATATATTTTGATTATGGAACAGAAACACTTGATGCAAGTTATTTAAAATATGAATGTCGTGTAGATGAAATTTTAAAGTCAAATAAATACACACCAGAAAATTACAAAAATCTAAAATTTGAAGGAGAAAATCATTCTGAAGCATCTTGGCAAAAAAGAATTAATATTCCTATCGAATTTTTGTTTGGAAAATAAACAAATATGAAAAAACTAATTGTATTACTGCTAATTACTACTTTTTCGTTTGCTCAAAACGTAAACCGAAAATACATATCACATACTTGGAAAAATAATCAATTAGAAATTAAAACTAATGATGGTTTCTATTTTATCAAACCCTATTCTGATAAAATTATGGAAACTTCTTTCATACCAAAAGGAGAAAATTTCAATCCAATTTCTCAAGCGGTAATTCTTGATCCACAAAAAAAAGGCGCGAAATTTTCTGCTTCTAAAAACCAACTTTCTATAAAAACAAAAAATATAGAAGTAATTATTCAAAAAACTCCATTGATGATCTCTTATTTTTCAAAAGGAAACGAAATAATTTCAGAAAAATTGGGCTATTTCAAAAAAGACAGTACAGATGTTATTCAATTCAATCTTACCAAAGACGAAATTCTTTATGGTGGAGGAGCAAGAGCATTAGGAATGAACCGTCGTGGCAATCGATTGCAATTGTACAATCGTGCCCATTATGGCTATGATACTCATGCAGATTTGATGAATTTTTGTATTCCGTTGGTATTGTCTTCAAAATTATATGCTGTTCATTTTGATAATTCAGCAATTGGTTATCTTGATTTAGATTCAAATAAAAACAACACTTTAGCATACGAAACTATTTCTGGTAGAAAAACCTATCAAATAATAGTTGGCGATTCCTGGATAGATTTAATTTCAAATTATACCGATTTAACAGGAAAACAACCTTTGCCACCAAGTTGGGCATTAGGAAATTTTTCTTCTCGTTTTGGTTATCATTCACAAGAACAAGTCGAAAAAACCATTCGAAAATTTGAAGAAGATAAAATACCTGTTGATGCCATAATTCTAGATTTGTATTGGTTTGGCAAAACTATACAAGGTACAATGGGAAATCTTGAATGGGATAAAGATAACTTCCCAAATCCTGATAAAATGATTGCCGATTTGAATGCAAAAGGTGTAAAAACGGTTTTAATTACCGAACCTTTTATATTGACAACTTCTTCAAAATGGCAGGAAACAGTAGATAAAAAAGTATTAGCAACTACCAAAGACGGAAAACCTGCCATATGGGATTTCTATTTTGGAAATACTGGAATCGTAGATGTTTTCAAACCAGAAGGAAAAGAATGGTTTTGGAATGTTTATAAGCGTTTAATCAACCAAGGTGTTGGAGGACTTTGGGGCGATTTGGGCGAACCTGAAGTTTTTCCGAGTAAAGCAATTACTGCCGGAGGAAAAGCCGATGAAATTCATAACGTTTACGGTCACAATTGGGCAAAACTTATTGCTGACGGTTATAAAAAAGATTTTTCAACTACTCGCCCATTTATCTTGATGCGTTCTGGATATTCTGGAAGTCAACGTTTTGGAATGATTCCTTGGAGTGGCGATGTGTCTAGAAGTTGGGGCGGATTGCAAAGTCAAATGGAAATTGCGCTTCAAATGGGAATGCAAGGAATGGCATATATGCACAGCGATTTAGG
>JAYTVI010000120.1:0-18501 GCA_043744095.1 Flavobacterium sp. | reverse complement strand
GAGATAAATTGCGTGTCGCCCTTTGCCACAAGCCAGGTCAAGCACTTTTGCTTTTTCCGGCAAGTTGAGATAATGTGTGAGATTATCCATGAAAATCTGTGCTTCACGGTAATTTCTGTCTTTGTAAAGTATGTGATAATAAGGCGTATCAAACCAGGATGAATACCAATTTTTTGATTTAGCTGCGCTCAATTCGGCCTCTTGGCCTCGGGTGGGATTTACGATTTGAGATTTACGATTTTCTGGTGTAGACATTTATTCTTTTCAAATGAATTCTGAACGTGCAAATTTAATGTATTTTTGCCACAGATATTAAACTTTGCTAAACTTTGTATCTTGAATAGATAACTAACGAATAGATGTTACACAGAGATTCACAGAGAAATGCGCAGAGATTCACAGAGATTTTCTGGAGAATTTTAAAATGATTGCTAAAACCTTTTTTGGTTTTGAAGAAATATTAGCAAAAGAATTGCAACTTCTTGGAGCTCAAGATGTCGAACAAGGCATAAGAATGGTAAGTTTTAAAGGTGATAAAGGATTTATGTATAAAGCCAATTTGTCATTGAGAACAGCATTAAAAATTTTAAAACCTATTTATTATTTCAGAGCCAACAACGAAGAAGCTTTGTATAAAGGAATTTCGGGCATCAATTGGAGTAATTATATCAATTCCAATCAAACTTTTGTTATTGACACAACGGTTCATTCTGATTATTTCAAGCATTCACAATTTGTTTCTCAGAAAAGTAAAGATGCCATTGTAGATCAGTTTCGAAATAAAACGGGGCAACGACCAAGTGTCGACAAAGATTATCCTGATTTAAGAATCAATATTCACATTGACAAAGATCAAGTTTCGGTTGCATTAGATACTTCTGGAAACTCTTTACATCAACGTGGTTATAAAACAGCAACCAATATAGCACCTATAAACGAAGTTTTGGCTGCAGGTATGATTTTGCTTTCTGGTTGGGATGGTCAAGGCGATTTTCTTGACCCAATGTGTGGTTCTGGAACAATTTTAGCCGAAGCGGCGATGATTGCTTGTAATATTCCAGCAAATATTAATCGAAAAGAATTTGCATTCGAAAAATGGAACGATTGGGATAACGATTTGTTTGATATGATAGTAGCATCTTCATTAAAAAAAGTGCGCGAATTTCATTACACCATAAAAGGTTATGATAAAGCGCCAAGTGCAGTATCAAAAGCCAAAGACAATATAAAAAATGCAAATTTAGACGAATATATTTCTATTCAAGAAAAGAATTTTTTTGATACAAAAAAAGAAACTTCTGGACCTTTGCATATGGTTTTTAATCCTCCGTATGGAGAACGTTTGGATATAGAAATGGAACGTTTTTATAGAGAAATAGGAGATACGCTAAAACAAAATTATCCTAGTACAAATGCTTGGTTTATCACTGCCAATCTCGAAGCATTGAAATTTGTAGGTTTAAAACCTTCTCGTAAAATAAAATTATTCAACGGAAGTCTTGAAGCTAGATTGGTAAAATATGAAATGTATGAAGGTAGTAAACGTACTAAATTTGCACATTTAGAAGATTCAAAATCAGAGGATAACGAATAAATAAGTTTAAAAAATGACTAAATTACAAGTAAAAGCGTTTGTGTTGCAATTGATATGTTTTGCCTCATTGTTTATTTTATCTCGGTATTTAATTGCTAGTTATACCAATTTATCAGGATTTTGGATTCCGATGACAGCTTTTGTAATAGGAACAATAGTAGCACCAAAATTTCAAACTGTTAAAACCAAAGATGGTGAAAAGTTGTTTATGAAATGGCTTTTCTTAAAAGGAATAAGAGAAGTTGGGTAAAATGTTATTTCGTTTTTTTAAGAGGTTTGCACGATTTGCAATAATCTGCATACTCTTCAATTTCTTTTAAAACTGCTTGGTGCAACTCGATTAGTTTTTCTTTTTTTCTTCCTATTTCGGTTATTTTTCCTTCTTGGGTAAACCTTTGGGAGTATTCTTTTTGAATTTCATCAAAAATAGGTCTAAAAAAAGTCACATTAGAAAAAGCACCTTTTTCTTCATTAACTCTTTTTCTAAATTTTCGTGCATACAATTCAGACAAATCAAATTCGTATTGAGCAAAACTCAACATATCATTTGCCATAATACTATCTGTGGCGACAAGCGCAGAAGCATTTCGCTTAAAAGTACAGTTTACTTTTGGGTTGAAATTTTTGGTAAACATAAACTCGACATTGTTCATATAAAAAGAAAAATCCATACCAGCAGCAACATACAAACTATTGGTAGAAACACCTCCAATTTGAGTTGAAGGCGACTGAAAATCAGAAAGTTTAACTTTATAAAGTCCATCCCACTCAATATCATTTTGTGCAGAACCTATAGAAAAAACAAGTAATAAAACAAAAAAGGAAATGGTTTTCATAAATGTAAAATTTATTTATTATTGGTCATATATTAATCACTTTTTTAATGGCGATTTCATAACTTTATTTCTTTTTTAATACTGGCAAAGGATTTTTGGTTTTGTAGAAAGGTATAAAATACGAAATTGTATAATTAAACCCAACTCCAAAACTACCATCATAGGTTCTATTAAAACCTGGAATATACAGATTATCAAAGTTGTCTGGCTTTTTGTTCGAGACTAATTTATTGAATCTAAAACTAAAACCTACATAAACATTGTTGATTACTTTTGCATTGACACCCAAAGCTACTTCTACCCATTGAGCAGTTAACCCATTGAATTTTTGGTTTGGATAAACAATTGGTGAATCTCCAAAAAAATGATCTCGATTATAAATTTGATACGAAATTAAAGTTTGACTAAACGAACTTACACCATATCGCATTCCGAGATAAACGAGGTTCTCCATATCCAACCAATTTTCATAAAGATTATAATTAAAACCAACTTTAAAGTAAGTTCCTTTGGTAGTAAAATTCAATTGTGCATCGTCTACAGTTTTGTTTTCGTTTCCTAATTCTCCTGCAAGAAAATATTTTTTAGAAAATCTGTAATCGCCCACAAGTTCTAGTCCTTTATAGTCTTTTTCATAAAAAGATTTAGAAAGTTTAAACAAATCTACTCCAACTCGCAAACCATAACGATTGGTTTTGATTGGAATACTATCTGTTTTTTTCTCTTGTGAATGCACCAAAAAGAAACACAACAATAGCGCAATACTAAAATAATATTTTGATGTGTGTTTCATTTTCGTTTAAAATATTGGTTTGAAGTACTTCTACAGATTTTATCCAAAATAAATCAGCAATAGGATTATCAGTAAGTGTATATGGATTTGTTTCATCAAGAGTAAAAATTGTTTTGTACCCACAAGCACGTGATACATAAATGGTATTTGTTACATATTTAAATTCTAAATAGTCTTCATTAACAAGCAACGGATTGGCATTTCCAGTATTTAAGACCAATTTAAATTTTGTATCAGTTGCATTTATTTTCAACGGAAGTTGAATAGTGCTTACGCCATCAAAAGGGATACTATCTGTAACTCCTTCAGAAAAAACAGCTAGTTTGGTTACATTTTTTTTATCAGTTGGAATTGAAATGTTATAAAAATCAATAATCAAACGTGGTGTTGTTGCTGTTTTCTTATCACAAATATCATCTTTTTCACAATTAGAAAAAGTGTATGCAAGAAGAATAAGTAAAATTATTTTTTTCATCTGTATCATCAAAATACTATTAACGCAGTTCCAAAAGTACAACATTTTCTACGTGATGCGTTTGCGGAAACATATCAACTGGTCGTACACGAACTACTTTATATTTTTCGTCCATTAATGCCAAATCTCGAGCTTGTGTAGCACTGTTACAACTTACATAAACTATTTTTTGAGGAGCAATTTTCATAATTTGTTCAACAACAGCTGCGTGCATTCCGTCTCGTGGAGGATCGGTAATAATAACATCGGGTTTGCCGTGTTGTGCAATAAAACTTTCGTTAAAAACAACTTTCATATCACCTACAAAAAACTCACAATTGGTTATCTCATTGCGTTTGGCATTTTCTTTAGCATTTAAAATAGCTTCAGGAACACTTTCAACTCCAATTACTTTTTTGGCATTTTTGGAGACAAATTGCGCAATAGTTCCAGTTCCGGTATACAAATCGTAAACAATTTCGTTACCAGTCAATCCAGCAAAATCTCTCGTAATTTTGTATAATTCATACGCTTGGTCAGAATTGGTCTGGTAAAACGATTTGGCATTAATGCTAAATTTCAAGCCTTCCATTTCTTCCAAAATATAATCACGACCTTTATACAAAATCACTTTTTGATCATAAATCGTATCGTTAGGTTTCCCGTTAATAACATATTGTAGCGAAGTTATTGTCGGAAATGTTTGGTAAATATGATTCAAAAGCAATTCAATATTTTCTTTTTGATTTTCAAAAAACTGCACCAAAACCATTATTTCGCCAGTTGAAGCTGTTCGAATCATAAGTGTGCGCAACAAACCTTCGTGGGCTCTAGGGTTGAAAAATTCGAGATTGTTAGCATTAGCAAAAGCGCGAATTTCGTTTCTTATAGCATTTGATGGATCTTCTTGAAGATGGCATTTGGTAATATCCAAAATCTTGTCCCACATTTTCGGAATATGAAAACCAAGCGCATTTCTATTGCCCAAATCAGCTGTACTATCAATTTCTTTTTCGGTAAGCCAGCGTGCGTTAGAGAAACCAAACTCCATTTTGTTTCTATAAAAAAATTGTTTTTCAGAACCTAAAATAGGTTCAAAATCAGGAAGTTCAATTTTACCAATGCGTTGCAAATGGTTTTTAACTTCATTTTGTTTGTATGCAAGCTGTTGCGAATATTTCATATTCTGCCATTTGCAACCACCACAAACACCAAAATGTTCGCAAATAGGATTTACACGATTTTCAGAATATTCGTGAAATTTTATGGCTTTTCCTTCATAATACGCTTTGCGTTTCTTGAAGGTTTGCACATCTACAACATCACCAGGAACCACATTTGAAATAAATATTACTTTGCCATCTGGTGCTTTTGCAACCGAAACTCCTTTTGCTCCAGCATCTAAAACTTTAATCGTATCAAAAACTATCTTATCTGTATTTTTCTTTGCCATAGCGCAAAAATAGGAGATTGAATTGAGTTTTGGATTGGGTTTTGGAAAATTTTATTTATTTTATGTTTTTATGAAATTAATTTTACAATTTAGTAATTCATCAAATCCCGTTAGGTATAGAATTTTGGAAAAAAATCGATGAATCAAAGTATTTCTATAATTTAGCAATATACCAAATCCCGTTAGGTATAGAATTTTGGAAAAAAATCGATGAATCAAAGTATTTTTATAATTTAGCAATTCACCAAATCCCGTTGGGATTCAATTTTGGTAGACGAAATCAATATGGCAAATACATACACACAAATCCACATTCAATTTGTTTTTGCGGTAAAATACCGTAACGGATTAATTCATTCGTCTTATAAAGAGGAATTATACAAATATATTTCGGGTATTATTAAAGAAAACAATCATAAATTATTAGCTATTAATGGAATGCCAGACCACATTCATATTTTTATTGGAATGCGACCTACACAATCAATTTCTGATTTATTACAAGATATAAAAGGTAGTTCATCTAAATGGATTAATGAAAAGAAATTTTTAAAAGTAAAATTTGAATGGCAAGAAGGTTATGGAGCGTTTTCATATTCTAAATCACACGTCAATAATGTCATTAATTATATTCAAAATCAAGAAAATCATCATAAAAAAGAATCTTTTAAAGACGAATATTTAAGGTTTTTAAAACTATTTGAGGTAGATTATGATGAGCGTTATATCTTTAAAGAACCAATCTAAATATCATCCCTACGGGATTTTTTTTTCTAGACTACGATAGTGTTTTACCTAAATTTTATCCCTACGGGATTAATAAAATGTGATTGTTAAGCATTTTTATTTGCGTTTCAGAATAAATTTGCAAAACGAGGAAAAACGTAAATTTTACAACTTTTAATTTTATAAATTTGAGAAAAATAGAAACGATATGAGTTTTAAATTATTAGCAATTAACCAAATCCCGTTAGGGATAAAACTTTGGTAAAAAACACAATAAATCAACAATTAACCAAATCCCGTTAGGGATTAAATTTTGGTTAAAAAAAAATGAATATCACACAAAGTCCCGTAGGGACGATATTTAAGGTTTTTAAAACTATTTGAGGTAGATTATGATGAGCGTTATATCTTTAAAGAACCAATCTAAATATCATCCCTACGGGATTTTTTCTAGTTAACGTTAGTGTTTTACCTAAATTTTATCCGTACGGGATAATATAATGTGATTGTTAAGCATTTTGTTTGCGTTTCGGAAAAATTTTACAAAATGAGGAAAAGCGTAATTACATCAAGTTTTAATTTTATAAATTTGAGGAAAATAGTATAGATATGAGATTAGAAGCAATTTATATAAGAAATCATTTTTTGTTTGATAAACCACAAATAATTAATTTAGGAGGAAAATTCACTTATGCGATTGATGAAAAAAATTCCGAAAAAGGAATAAAAATACCTAACTCAAATTTTATTGAAGGATTTTGGGGAGAAAACATTTCATTAGTCACTGCAATTGTTGGAGGAAATGGTTCTGGTAAAACTTCAATTTTAAATGTTTTTAAATATTTAAACAATAACGATATTAAATTATTTTTTGATGATGGTTCTGAGGGTTTTAATGAAAAAACTAAAATAATTTATTATTCTCCTTTTATTGAAAATAAAGGAGATACAGACTATTTTGATGCTTCGAAATTTTCAATAATTAATAGCGATATAGAGTTTGAACAAGCTACTTTCAGTTCTTTATTTGAACTTAGTATTTCTGAAAATATAAAAAGATGGATGAAATTTAGTGCTTTTTCAAAGGAAGAAAAATTATTGAATGATATTGCTTTACCGAGATTTGATTCTATTATTATTAAACTTGAAAGATTACCAATTAATCATGATGATACTTCTAATAACTTTATACCTTTTTTTGATAAATTTAATAAAATTGCAGATAGTGAAAGAGATGAAAGAGAAAATGGTTTAAAGAGTAGTAAAAAAATCTATAGAATTCGTTTAGAAATTGAAATAATCAGAAGAGTTATTTTAAAAGTTAATGATATTCTTGAAAAATCAGGTAATAAGTATCTAAATGAAGGATTTATTAAAGATAATCAATCAATTCAAAGTATTGATTTTATAAATCAAATATCACTTAAAACAAAGTTTTATTGGTTTTTGGATAATGCATATATTGAAAAGAATAGTCAAATAATAGTATTACCTGAACAAGAGATTAAAGATTTAATTGAAGTATTAATTAAAAATATTCCTAATAGCACAAGTTCAGACAACTGGAGTACTATGGATTTGAATTTTGAGAATAGTATTCAAATTATCGAGGTTTATCAAAAATTTATTTTAGCTTTTAAAAAAGATTTCAATTACGATAAATCAATTTTATTGAAATTTTCTCCATCAATACAATTGAGTTCAGGAGAAAGTGCTATGTATGATTTATTTTCTACTTTTTTAGAAATAGAATACAATATCAATAGAGTTGAAGCAAAAGAATATGATAACTATTTGTTACTTTTAGATGAGGCAGATTTGGGTTTTCATCCTTTGTGGAAGAAAAAATTTGTTAACTCAATTCTAACGGTACTTCCTAAAGTATTTAAAAACAAAAAAATTCAAATCATATTTACTACTCACGATCCGTTAACACTTTCAGACATTCCAAATTCTAACATTGTTTATTTAGAAAAAGATAAAATAACTTCTAAGACAAAAGTTTTAGATAATAAAGTAGTAAACAAAAAATCCTTCGGAGCAAACATAACCGATTTATTAGCCGATAGTTTTTTTATAGACAATGGATTAATTGGAGAATTTGCTAAAAGTAAGATTAATGATGTTTTGAATGATTTACTTTCAAAAAAGAAAATTTCTAAAAAGAGAAAAGAAGAAATAAGATTGATGATAAACATTATTGACGAACCAATTATTAAAATGAAACTACAAGATTTATTTAAAGATAAGTTTGATGAAGTTTTAGATAAAGAAAATAGAATTAAAGCATTGCAGGACGAACTTAATAAATTGCAAAATGATTAAATCGAATACACAAAATCTCGAAGAACTTGCAAAAGCACATTATTATAAATTGAAAGATGATTTAATTAGAAGTATAGAAAATAGGAACAATTATATTCCAAAAACAAAAACTACTTCAGCAAAAAAAGAACCAATAGATGACAAACACAAAAAGTGGCTTAAAAAATGGTTAGAATTTATTTTAATATCAAAACCTGACAAATTACTTAGAATTCAAAAAGTATTTTCAGAAAAATTTCCAGATACAGATTACAGAGAAATTTTTAATTATGATTGGTTTTCTTCTAAAACAAGAATTTATGGAACTTATGAACTTGCAAAAGCTTTAAATGTTAGAACTTGTTTATATTGTAATAGAAATTATACTTTAACAGTTATAAAATACAAAACTAAAGTAACAAGACCACAATTTGATCATTTTTATTATAAACAAAAATATTCCTTATTAGCTTTATCCTTTTATAATTTGATTCCATCTTGTAACATTTGTAATTCTAATTTAAAAGGTGATAAAGATTTTGAAGGATTACATCCTTATGTTGATGATTCAGTAAATGATTTCAGATTTAAAACAATTCCGCAAAATATAACTACACTTCTTAATGTAAATGATGAGTTTGAAATTCAAATTACAAAATCAAATACCAACAGCATTGAATTAAATGAAAAAATTGACCAAACAATTGAAACGTTTAAATTAAAAGAAATTTGTAAAGCTCACGGAAATGAAATAAAAGATTTGTATTTATTACGATATAAATATTCTGAAAAATATTTAGAAGAATTATCAAAAATGACTAAAAATAAATTTACGCAAGAAGAATTATTTAGATTAGCTTTTGGAACAGAAATTGAAGAAACAAAGTTTTCAAATCGTCCATTAAGTAAGATGAAGAAAGATATTTTAATAGAATTAGGAATTATAAAATAACCCTACAAAACCCAATAAAAAGTACTTCTACCTTTCCCAACTTGCTCCAAAACTTATTTTTTAATTAGATTTATAAATTTTGCGGTGATTATTTTGCTTAATCACCGCATTTTTGCGGTGAATAGATGTTTTAATTACCGCATTTTAAATTTCTTACAGGTTTTTAAAACCTGTCAGATATAGTATCTTTTAATTATATTTACAACATGAAACACCTCGCACTTCTCCGTGGCATAAACGTCTCAGGACATAAAATGATAAAAATGGAGGCTTTGAAAAAAACATTAGAATCTATTGGGTTTACCAATGTGGTTACATATATTCAATCAGGAAATGTTTTTGTGACTTCAGAAGAAGAAAATCCGTCTAAAGTTGGGTTTCTTATTCAACAAGAAATAAGCAAGACTTTTGGCTTTGATGTGCCTGTTTTGGTTATTGCCAAAGAAGATTTGCAAGCTTGCCTTGATAGAAATGCATTTTTTAAGGAAGTAGATGTCGATTTAAAAAAATTGTATGTGTCGTTTATATTTTCAGAATTACCAGAAAATATGATTACTCAATTGAACCTGAATTTTATAAAACCAGACGAAATTCAGCTCGATGGCAAAAGAATTTACCTCAAATATGATACTTCGCCAGCCAAAACAAGACTCGATACCAAATGGATTGAGAAAAGTATGAATGTAATATCTACCACCAGAAATTGGAATACTGTCAACAAACTTTTAGAAATGTTTGATTAATAGTTAATATCAAAAGTAGCGTTTGAAATAGCTATGGCAGAAGTTACATCATCATTTGGTAAAGTTCCAGAAAAGGTGCCTTTGATTCTTGTTGTAGTGTTTTCTGTTACTGTCATAACAAACGAATTTCCTCCAGTTTCTGAATCCCAAGTATAATTTGTAGCATCTCTAATGTAGGCAAAATAATAGCAAGCATCAATACCCGTTACTAATTGGGTTAGATTGAAAGTAATTGTTTTAGAATCATCACCAGTGACTTTGGCGGTAACAAGTAAATCTATATAGTCAGTTTGAACATCTTTTGCAACAGTAACTTGATCAAAACTTACCGAAACTCCATCTATTTTTGCTACAAACGAATTGGTATTTTGTGGTGTAGAATTATCATTATCGTTATTACAAGAAGATAAAACAAGAATTCCTACTAGTAGAAATAGGTAGCTAATTTTTTTCATTTTTCGAATAGTTTTATTAACCAAATTTACTAAAATAGACAACAATTAGCAAGAAAAATTGCAATAATATTATTTTTTTAAAAGAAAAATAATATTGTAATCTGAATATCAATAATTGTCTTAATTTTATGAAATTCACATTTTTATAACTAATTTTGCTACTTATTGGATGATTTCTCTCCACAAGAAGGAATCTTGCCTGTCGGCAGACAGGTTGTGATTTATAAAAATCAACAACAAAAAATTATGTCAGTTTTAGAAAAAATCAGCTCCGAAGAAATTATTGCATTAGAAGATAAATACGGAGCACACAATTATCATCCGCTACCAGTGGTTTTGAGTAGAGGAGAAGGTGTTTATGTTTGGGATGTAGAAGGAAAAAAATACTATGATTTCCTGTCGGCTTATTCTGCAGTAAATCAAGGACATTGTCATCCGAAAATTATTGGTGCAATGATGCAACAAGCACAAACATTAATGTTAACTTCTCGTGCTTTTTATAATGATAAATTGGGTGTTTATGAAGAATACGTAACCAACTACTTTGGATTTGATAAAGTGCTTCCAATGAATACAGGTGCAGAAGCAGTTGAAACGGCTTTGAAATTATGTAGAAAATGGGCATACGAGAAAAAAGGAATTCCAGAAAACGAAGCACAAATAATTGTTTGCGACGGAAATTTTCACGGAAGAACGACTACTATCATTTCGTTTTCAAATGATGAAAATGCTAGAAAGAATTTCGGACCATACACAGCAGGATTTATCAAAATTCCTTATGATGACATCGAAGCGTTAGAAAACGTGCTTAAATCAACTAAAAATATTGCTGGTTTTCTTGTAGAACCAATTCAAGGCGAAGCAGGCGTTTATACACCAGCAGAAGATTATTTGGCGAAAGCAAAAGCATTGTGTGCAGCAAATAATGTATTGTTTATTGCTGATGAGGTTCAAACCGGAATTGCAAGAACTGGTTCTATATTAGCTGTGTGCGGCAATTGTACGTGCGAAAATGCGTGCGAAAAACAAGCAACTTATGTGGCTCCAGATATTTTAATTTTAGGTAAAGCACTTTCTGGTGGCGCATATCCAGTTTCGGCTGTTTTGGCAAACGACCACATTATGAATGTCATTAAACCAGGTCAACACGGTTCGACTTTTGGAGGAAATCCAATTGCTGGAGCAGTAGCTATTGCAGCTTTAGAAGTTGTAAATGATGAGAATTTATCTCAAAATGCGCGTCGTTTAGGAAAAATTTTCAGAGAAAAAATTGGTGAATTTGTAAAAACCTCAAACATTGCGACTCTAGTTCGCGGAAAAGGTCTTTTAAATGCTATTGTAATCAACGATACCGAAGAAAGTGATACCGCTTGGAATATCTGTATGGCTTTGCGAAATAACGGATTATTAGCCAAACCAACACACGGAAACATAATACGTTTTGCACCACCTTTGGTGATGAACGAAGAGCAATTGTTGGATTGTGTTTCGATAATTATAACTACTTTGAAAGAGTTTGAAAAATAAAAAAAACTAATACAAAAAAAAATCCGTCTTGTTTTTAAACTTGACGGATTTTTTATTTCTTATTGTTGTTCTTGTTGGTATTTCATTTTCTCCATTAGGTTTTGTTGAAAATCTTTTATACCATCTTCACCCATAACTACATACATATAAATTGTAGTTAATAAATATAAAGAACTCAAAACTATGCCAATAATTGCTAAAATTTTACCAGTGTTGATGTTTGAATAACCATCATAAAGTTCTGGATCTGCTGCATATAATTTCATATCTTTATTTGCCAAAACTAGGGCTAGAATTCCTAATATCAGCCCAACAATGCCATAGCAACAGCACGTTAATATTGATAAAATTCCGAGAACAAGTACAGCGGTTGAATTGGGTAATTTTCTTTTTTCCATAAAGTTTGTTTTAAAGGGTTGTCATTTTGTAAATATAAGAAACAATCATAATACTCGCATTAACAATTGCAAGTCCGATAAGAAGTTTGTGATAATTGCGCGACTTGTCCAGAAAATGCAAGGCAAGAATCCCAAAAAAAAGAAGTGTTGTATAAATAGCTGGAAACATATGAAACGCTTTTGCAAAATCACCATTGAACAATAACAACAAAGCTCTTTGTGTGCCACAACCCAAACAATCAACTCCGAAAAGTTGTTTATTCAAACACGGAATCATATATTTTTCTATATCCAAAACAAATTAAATTTGATTTACAATTGTACAAAAAATATTCGTAACAGAATAGTAAGTCTATTATTTTAAAGTTTGTTACTTTTGAAAATAAATTTTTTGAAATGAAAAAACTAATAATTCCCATAATGATAGTGGCTATTATTTTGGCTATTTACGAACAAAGTAAAGCCGATAAAAATGTTTATATTATTATAATTGCCATCATGATCTTTATGTTTGGGATGATGCGATTAAGTGCCAAAACACCAAGTAAAAATCAAGATAAAGAAAACGAAAATGTTGACAAAAGGAGATAAAGTTTCGGTATTGGATGACGCTATAGACGGTGTTGTTTTAGATGTAAAAAACAATCAGATAAGTATAGAAACTACTGACGGTTTTGTGATGACATACAATGTCAACGAATTAATTAAAACTAACAATACCAGTGATTTAAATAACGGAATTAGAAGTTTTAATTCAAATCAAATTAAAAACGATAAAGAAATACCAAAACCTAGAAGTTTTGTAAAAGAAAAGAAATCTAAACACGAAATTCCTGTTCCTGAGTTTGATTTGCATATCGAAAAATTGGTCAAAAATTTTAGAGGAATGAGCAATTTTGACATTTTAACTTTACAATCTGAAACTGCCAAAAGACACATCGAATTTGCAATTAGAAATAGAATTCCTAAAATTGTTTTTATTCACGGTGTTGGTGAAGGAGTTCTAAAAGCCGAGCTTGATTTTTTATTAGGTCGGTATGAAAATATAGTTTTTCAAGATGCCAATTATCAAAAATACGGATTAGGTGCTACTGAAATTTATTTCAAACAAAACACCAAATAATCTTAATTTGTAATTAAAAGTTCTCCAATAAGTATGTCATCTCCAAAATAGAAAGTACTATTGTCTTTTTTGAATGTAACTTTTTTCAAACGAATGCTATGCAAATAGGCATTGGGTACATTACTTGTTGTGGTTACTTCTATTATACCACTTACTCCAGAAACTCCATTTATAGCTGTCCATTCTTGATCTAATTCTGGAGAAATAGGAAATGTGTTTCCACAAAAATAGGAATCGTTTGTAGTGGTAGTTATTGCAGTTTTTAAATGTCTAACGTTTACCAAATTGGTAGTGTTGGAAACAATTCCTGTTTTGGCAATCCCTAAATTTGATATTGCAAGTAATGTTGGGTCAATATTTTTGATTATTAAGGCTTCAATAGGATTTGTTGTAGCATTATAAATCGTGTTACTTGAAGCACATTGGTGAATATTATCTTTATTATAGTTTAAATTCAATGCTGTAATTGGTGTTGTATAATCTCCAAAAGTAAAAGTTTCATAGAATTGATTGGTTCCGTCTGGTTTCAAAAAAGTAACATCTTTTAAAACAATATTATGATTGTATTTGTCAATCAAAACAGCACCAGTTAAAGGATCGGCTGCTTTATAAATGATAGTAGTAGTAATTTCTATTCTTCCAGAAGTAGCAACCCATTCTAAAGTTGGATTCGGTGTTAAAGGTGCAGGCGAATCACAAATACTTGCAGCAGTCACATCGCCATCATAAATTCTATAAGTTAGACTAGCTTGGCTTGGAATAGTAATTATTTTTGGTTCGTTTTCTGGAGTGATTTCATTTGTAAAATAGTTTGTAATAGTATTAATTTTAAAAAACATCGCTTCGTTTCCTTTTGTTTTATAAAAAAAAGCAGCATCACAAGTTTTTACCAAAGCAGCTTCCAAATTGATTTTTTCAGTAACAAAATTACCATCATCACAACCATTTAAGAGTAAAATGAAAACTAGAAAACCTAAGAATTTTTTCATACCAAAATTATTTATCGCAAAAATAGGATTTTAATTTACAATCAACAATCAATTTGTATTCCATTAACACTACAAAATTCTTAACTTTGCAACAATGAAAAAAGTATATCTAGACAACGCAGCCACAACAGCTTTATATCCAGAAGTTATTTTGGAAATGGTTAAAGTAATGGAAAACGATTTCGGAAATCCTTCATCCTCTCATAGTTTTGGACGACAAGCCAAAAACAATATCGAACTTTCTAGAAAAGCAATTGCCAATGCACTCAATGCATCTTCGCAGGAGATTATTTTTACTTCTGGAGGCACAGAAGGCAACAATATGATTTTGAGATCTGCGGTAAAGAATTTAAAAATTCAACGTATTATTTCTAGTAGAATTGAACATCACGCTGTTTTGCACACTATTGAAGCCTTACAAAAAGAATTTGGAACAGAAATAGACTATGTAAAAATTCTCTCTAATGGTGAAATTGATATTACAAATTTGGTTGAATTGCTTTCAGACAACAAACCAACTTTAGTATCCTTAATGCACGTTAATAATGAAATTGGAACAGTTTTAGATTTAGAACGCATCGGAAGAATTTGTAAACAATATCAAGCCTATTTTCATTCAGATACTGTACAATCTATAGGTAAAACGAAAATTAATTTGCAGGAAACACCTATTGATTTTTTGGTTGCAAGTGCTCATAAATTTCACGGCCCAAAAGGTGTTGGGTTTACTTTTATTCGAAAAGGAATTGCTGTAAGTCCAATTTTTCTTGGAGGAGAACAAGAAAAAGGATTGCGTCCAGGTACAGAATCGATTCATAATATTGTAGGAATGGCAAAAGCTTTAGCAATATCGAATGAAGAATTAGAAAATCATCAAAGCGAAATTTCAATTTTAAAAAATTATTTAATCGAAAAATTAGACACTCATTTTCCAAATTATAAAATCAACGGAAATCCGAATGGGTTTTATAATATTGTCAATATATTGTTGCCATTTTCTATCGAGAAAACAGCTATGATTCTCTTTCACCTTGATATGAAAGGGATTTCGGTTTCTAGAGGCAGTGCGTGTCAATCGGGAAGCAGCAAGCCTTCTCATGTGTTGGCAGAAATCTTAAATGATTCAGAATGCCAACAACCGAGTTTGAGAATTTCATTTAGCCATTTTAATACCACTGAAGAGATTGACTATTTAATCAATGTATTACAAGAATTGTAACGAATTAAAAATAAAGGATATGAAAAAAATACACATTTTACTAATCTTATTGAGTTGTAACACATTTGTATCGGCTCAAAAAAAAGGCACCTTAGAATTTGGTGCCAATGTTGGTCTTAACCGATCATTAGTTTCTAATACAACAGGAAGTACCGATCCTTTAATGGGTTTAAATGCAGCACTTTCTGCTGATTATTATTTTTCAGATCGTTGGAGTATCAAAGGAAAATTGATTTACGATCAAAAAGGATGGGCAAATGGATTTATTAAATTTGATACTTTGAATGGACAAAATCCATATGATCCATCTTTTTATCAAGTAATAACCACCGATTTCAATTTTGATTATATCACCATTCCAGTTATGGCCAATTGGCATTTTGGTAAAAAAAGAAATTGGTATCTTAATTTTGGTCCTTATTTTGGTTTCTTAGTATCGGCAAAGGATTCAAAATTAAAGTATAATTTTAAGGAAGAATTTCAAAAAACTGATATTGGTTTAGAATTAGGTATTGGTGTGAAAATACCCGTGTCAGATAAACTGAAAATCTATTTTGAATATGAAGAACAAACTGGTTTTACGGATATTTATTTGATAAACAATACCGGTTCAGCAGTAACCAATAGCAGAGGAAGTTTAAATGTTGGTTTGAATTTCTTAATGAAATAAGTTCATCAAGTAGCAAAAAAAAATCCGTCAGAAAGACTTCTTGACGGATTTTTTATATAAAGAGTTTCGTTTTTATTAAAAACAATAACTATTTTCGGCTACTAATTTTGCAGTGATTGTTTCTCTCAATCCTACAATATTAGGCATATTGGTATATTTTGTAAAACGACGTAATCCCATTAACATCATACGTTGTTCGTCGCCTTCTGCAAAAGAAATGATACTTTCTTTTCCTCTAGCCGCAACAATATCAACAGCTTTGTATAGGTATAATTTTGCCATTGCAATTTGTTCTTTCACTTTAGCTTCGCCTTGTTTTTTAGCTAATTTTTCAGTTCTCAAAATGGTACTTTCTGCCATATAAATTTCGATTAACATATCGGCTGCAGCCATTAATAATTGTTGGTGTGCGTCTAAATCCATTCCGAATTTTTGAACTGCTCCACCGGCAACCATTAGAAATGCTTTTTTCAATTTGCCAACCATTTCTTTTTCCTCCGAAAATAATTCAGAATAATCTGGTGTATCAAATGATGGAATTCCCATTAAATCTTCTTGCACTTTTGTTGCTGGACCAAGTAAATCAACATGACCTTTAATCGCTTTTTTGATTAACATACCAACTGATAACATTCTGTTGATTTCGTTTGTGCCTTCATAAATACGTGCAATACGAGCATCTCTCCAAGCACTTTCCATTGGTGTGTCTTCCGAGAATCCCATTCCACCGTAGATTTGAATTCCTTCATCGGCACAATTTTGAACATCTTCTGAAACGGCAACTTTAAGAATAGAACATTCAATTGCAAATTCTTCAACACCTTTTAACTCAGCTTCTTGATGACTTGCACCTTCGGCTTCACGAGCTTTGATTCTATCTTCGATATCTTTTGCAGCACGATACGTAGCACTTTCACCTGCATAAGTTGAAGTTGCCATTTCAGCTAATTTATAACGAATTGCTCCAAAAGATGAAATTGGTGTGTTGAACTGAACTCTTTCGTTAGCATAATTCACCGCATTTGAAGTAACACGACGTTGTGCGTCCAAACAAGCAGCAGCCAATTTGATACGACCAACATTTAGTGAATTCATTGCGATTTTAAATCCGTTTCCTCTTTCAGACAACATATTTCCTACTGGAACTTTGGTTTCGTTAAAGAAAACTTGACGTGTAGAAGAAGCACGAATTCCTAATTTATGCTCTTCTTCATTCATTGTAATTCCGTTGCTTGCATCATTTTCAACAATAAATCCAGTGATGTTTTTATCATCTTCAATACGAGCAAAAACTATTAATACCGAACAAAAACCTGCGTTTGAAATCCACATTTTTTGTCCTGTAATTTTATAATGCGTTCCATCTTCTGAAAGAACGGCTTTTGTTTTTCCTGAATTAGCATCTGAACCTGCTCCTGGTTCTGTTAAACAATAGGCTCCAAACCATTCGCCTGAAGCTAATTTTGGAACGTATTTTTGTTTTTGTTCTTCTGTTCCGTACAATGTAATTGGCATCGTTCCAATTCCGGTATGCGCACCAAAAGCTGTAGAAAACGAACCTGTTGCACCCGAAATATAGTCGCAAACTAGACAAGTATCGACAAATCCCATTCCCATTCCGCCATAATTTTCAGGAACGGCAACGCTCAAAAAGCCCATTTCACCTGCTTTGCGCATCGTTTCTTCTGTGAAAGCATAATCTTTACTTTCAAAACGGTTTTTGTTAGGCCAAATTTCTTTGTCAACGAATTCTTTTACAGAATCACGCATCATTAATTGCTCTTCTGAGAAATCTTCTGGTGTAAAGACATTTTCACATTTTGTTTCTTTAACGAGGAATTGTCCTCCGCGAGTTATATCTTCCATTTTTTAATTTTTAGATGATAGAGAATAGACGAATAGATGATAGACGAAACTATTAATTATCAATGAGTTATTTGTTTAATGTATTTTGAAATGACATTGTCGCTTTTTGAAATTCTTCTATTCTTATTTCAAAATCGCTTGTAATTTCATTTGTTATATATTTTCTATGATTAGCTAATAATAATTGTGTTTGTAATTCAAAAGATGATCCTAATGCTATGTCAATAAAATGACTAAAAGATTTGTCTGTTCTACTTGAACCTTCTGCATATTTGAAGGCATAGAAATAGAACATCTGTACATTTGACTTTTTAAACCAAATTTTTCAGCAACTGGAAAAGCATCAGTAATATCCATAACTATTTTAGCAACTTCCATACCCATTTGCCAAATTTTAAG
>JAYTVI010000119.1:0-18579 GCA_043744095.1 Flavobacterium sp. | reverse complement strand
TTTTCAGAGTTTAAAGACGATAAACTTATTGATCGTGTAACGCTTATGGCGATTTTAGAAGATGTGTTTAGAAATGCATTGAAGAAAAAATTCGGATCAGACGATAATTTTGATATTATTATCAATCCTGATAAAGGTGATATGGAAATCTGGAGACGAAGAGTTATCGTTGCAGATGACGATTTAGATTTAGAAAATGAAGAAATAACTCTAACAGAAGCAAGAAAAATTGAACCTGATTTCGAAATTGGAGAAGAAGTTTCAGAAGAAGTAAAACTTATAGACCTAGGAAGAAGAGCAATTTTAGCATTGCGTCAAAATCTAATTTCTAAAATACACGAACACGATAATACAAACCTTTACAAACAATTTAAAGATTTAATTGGAGAAATTTATACTGCAGAAGTTCATCACGTTCGTCCAAGAGTTGTAATTTTGGTAGATGATGAAGGAAACGAAATTGTCCTTCCAAAAGAAAAACAAATTCCCTCTGACTTTTTCCGTAAAGGAGATAATGTTCGTGGAATAATTGAAAGTGTTGAATTAAAAGGAAACAAACCTCAAATTGTAATGTCTAGAACATCAGAAAAATTTCTAGAAAAATTATTCGAGCAAGAAATTCCTGAAGTTTTTGATGGTTTAATTATGGTAAAAAATGTAGTAAGAATTCCTGGCGAAAAAGCAAAAGTAGCAGTAGATTCTTACGATGATAGAATAGATCCTGTTGGAGCTTGTGTTGGTATGAAAGGTTCACGTATTCACGGTATTGTTCGTGAATTAGGAAATGAAAACATTGATGTTATTAATTATACAACTAACATTCAACTATATATTACAAGAGCATTGAGCCCTGCAAAAGTATCTTCAATCAAAATAAATGAAGAAACAAAAAGAGCAGAAGTATTCTTGAAACTTGAAGAAGTTTCAAAAGCAATAGGTCGTGGAGGACATAACATCAAATTAGCAGGTCAATTGACTGGTTATGAATTAGATGTTATAAGAGAAGGAAACGTTGCTGAAGAAGAAGATGATGTAGAATTAACCGAATTCTCTGACGAAATTGAAAGCTGGGTTATAGAAGAATTTGCAAAAATAGGGTTGGATACAGCAAGAAGTATTTTAAAACAAGATGTAAACGATTTAGTAAGAAGAACCGATCTTGAAGAAGAAACAATTTTGGATGTAATGCGCATTTTAAAAGAAGAGTTTAATAGTTAATTTGTGCTTTCTACAAACAACAACACAACAAAAAAAAGATACAAATAAAAAGATTTTATGTCTGAAGAAAGAGTAATAAGAATAAACAAGGTTTTAAGGGAATTAAATATTTCGTTAGAAAGAGCTGTGGATTATCTAAAAGATAAAGGGATTGCTATTGAATCCAATCCAAACGCTAAAATTTCTGATGCTGAATTTAATATTCTACAAAATCAATTTGCAGGAGATAAAGGAAATAAAGAAGCTTCTAAAGAAGTTGGCGAAGAAAAACGAAAAGAAAAAGAAGCGTTGCGCGTTGAAAGAGAAAAAGAAATCGAAGACAAACGCAAATTAGATGAAGAACGTCAACGTCTAGAAGTAATAAAAGCAAAAGCTGTTGTTACCGGACCAAAACAAATTGGAACAATAGATTTAAATCCAAAAAAGCCTATTATGCCAGCTTCAAAACCTCTTGATGCAACACCAAAACCTGTAGAAGTAAATAAACCAAATAATGTAGTTGAAAAACCTAATCAATTACAAAAACCTGCTTCAGAAAAAGCTTTAACAAAAGAAAAATCTTTAGAAAAACAAAATCCTATTGTTGCTGAAAAAGTTGAAGATGCTCCAGCAGAAGAATTTACAACACAGTATCAAAAATTATCAGGTGCTACTTTAACAGGTCAAACTATTGATTTATCTCAATTTAATAAGCCTAAAAAGAAAAAAGAAGAACCAAAAATAACACCAAATAAACCAGGTGCTAATACGGCTTCGAATCCAAATTCGAATGCAAATAAAAATAAAAGAAAACGTATTCCACCAAAACCAGGAGAAGTTAGACCTGGAGGAACAGGAACTCCTGGAGGAAATAAAATCATTCCAAATACTGGTGGTGCTGGAAACAATGCTAATAAAAGTACTAGACCAGGTTTTGTAAAAGGAAATCGTCCAGCTATAGTAGCAAAAGTTGAGCCTACAGAGGAAGAAGTAAAAAATCAAATTCGTGAAACTTTAGAAAAACTTCAAGGTAAAGGAGGAAAATCTAAAGCTGCAAAATACAGAAGAGACAAAAGAGATACGCACCGTCAAAAATCTGATGATGAACAAAGAACTATTGACGAAGGAAGCAAAACTATAAAAGTTACTGAGTTTGTAACTGTTGGGGAAATCGCCATTATGATGGATGTTCCAATTACTAAAGTTATAGGAACTTGTATGTCACTAGGAATAATGGTGACCATGAATCAGCGTTTAGACGCAGAAACATTAACTATTGTTGCTGATGAATTTGGATATGAAGTAGAATTTATCACAACAGAATTAGAAGATGCTATTCAAGTTGTTCAAGATAATGAAGAAGATTTATTACCTCGTGCTCCTATTGTAACTGTAATGGGACACGTTGATCATGGTAAAACATCTCTTTTAGATTATATTCGTAAAGAAAATGTAATTGCAGGAGAATCAGGAGGAATCACACAACATATCGGTGCTTATGGTGTAACTCTTGATAATGGACAAAAAATAGCTTTCTTAGATACTCCTGGTCACGAAGCCTTTACTGCAATGCGTGCTCGTGGAGCTCAGGTTACAGATATTGCAATCATTGTTATTGCTGCTGATGACGACATCATGCCACAAACAAAAGAAGCAATTAGTCACGCACAAGCTGCAAATGTGCCAATTATATTTGCAATCAATAAAATTGATAAACCTAATGCAAACCCTGAAAAAATTAAAGAAAAATTAGCAGGAATGAATTTGCTAGTTGAAGATTGGGGCGGAAAAATTCAATCACATGATATTTCAGCAAAAGCAGGAACAGGTGTAAAAGAATTATTAGAAAAAGTATTACTTGAAGCAGAAATATTAGATTTAAAATCAAATCCAAATAAAGCCGCATCAGGAACAGTAGTAGAAGCATTCCTTGATAAAGGAAAAGGATATGTATCAACAATATTAGTTCAAAACGGTACTTTAAAAGTAGGTGATTATATGCTTGCAGGAAAACATCATGGCAAGATTAAAGCGATGCATGACGAAAGGGGTAATATAGTCAAAGAAGCTGGTCCGTCAACACCTGTATCAGTTCTTGGACTTGATGGTTCGGCAACTGCGGGTGATAAATTCAATGTTTTTGAAGATGAAAAAGAAGCCAAAGCTATTGCTGCAAAACGAACTCAATTAATGCGTGAACAATCTGTTCGTGTACAACGACATATTACTCTAGATGAAATAGGACGAAGAATTGCTTTGGGTCAATTTAAAGAATTAAACATTATTCTTAAAGGAGATGTTGATGGATCTGTTGAAGCATTATCAGACTCTTTCTCAAAATTATCAACAGAAGAAATCCAAATCAATATTATTCACAAAGGAGTTGGAGCTATTACAGAAACCGATGTAATGTTAGCTTCTGCTTCTGATGCAATTATAATCGGATTTAATGTTCGTCCAGCTGGAAATGCAAGACAATTAGCAGACAAAGAAGAAATTGATATACGTTATTATTCTATTATCTATGCTGCTATCGATGACTTGAAAGATGCGATGGAAGGAATGTTAGCTCCAGAAATGAAAGAAGAAATTACTGGTACAGCAGAGATTAGAGAAATTTTCAAAATCTCTAAAGTCGGTTCAATTGCTGGTTGTATGGTTATGGATGGAAAAATAGCTAGAAATTCTAAAATTAGAATTATTAGAGAAGGAGTTGTAGTATTTACTGGAGAACTTTTAGCTTTAAAACGATTTAAAGATGATGTAAAAGAAGTTTCTAAAGGCTATGATTGTGGTATTCAAATCAAAAATTATAACGATATTGAACCAATGGATAGTATTGAAGCCTATCACGAAGTTGCAATAAAGAAAAAATTAAAATAAAAACTAAATTACATAAAAAAAGTCTCAAGCAATTGAGACTTTTTTGTTTTGTAGTAACAAGTTATTTATTTGGCTTAATCAAAAAAGCAGTATTATACTTCTTTTTAATTTCAATCAAATTTCTTTCTGCTTCTATTCTAGACTTAAAATTACCAACCCAGACTTTATATTGTGGAGTACTAAAAACAATAGTACCATCAAAGTTTTTATACTCTTTTCTAAAATCATTCAAAGCCTTTTTTGATGTTTCACTATCACCATTATAAATTTGAATTTTATAGCGGTCATTTACTGTTATAGAGGAGTTTATCTTTCTTTTTTCATTCAGAAGTTGTTCAAACTTTGGATCTTGATTTAAAGTTGTATTTACATCTTGTGCATAAAATAGTTGACTAGAAATACATAAAGTAAAAATAAAAAAAAGAGTATTTTTTTTTGTTAATTTTCTCATAAAGCGGTGATTTTAATGCAAATGTACAATTTATAGAATTATCCGATACCAATAAAATTATTTAGAATTAATATAAATTGATAATTAAGATATATTTAAGGTTTTGAGAATAGTTCATAAGTCGTATTTTTGTGCAAGTTTTGAAAAAGCGTATGTTAAATTCTATAAAAAACATTTAGAAAAAACCATGCCAAATTTTGTCGATAATCATTTATAATATGAAAAAAGTGGGTAACCATAATTCGATTTCAAGGATTTTATTTTTAAGTTTAGCTCTAATGCTATCTTTCTCCTTAACTTCAAATGCGCAAACTGCCGATCCTGTAAAAGGAAAAGAACTATTCAATTCAAATTGTGCTGCTTGTCACAAACTAGATACAAAAGCAACTGGACCAGCTCTTCGTGGTATTGCGAATAAGTATGAAATGGCTTGGATATACAAATGGGTTCACAATAGTTCAGAATTAATTAAGTCCGGAGATGCCGCAGCTGTAAAAGTATTTGAAGAAAATAATAAGTCAGTAATGACTGCATTTCCACAATTGTCTACTGGCGATATTGATAATATTATTGCATATACTTCTGAGCCAAAAGCTGAGGCTGCTGTTGCTATTGGAGGTTCTGCAATGCCACCAAATTCACAAACAGAAGCAAGTGGTGTTTCTAATAATGTTATTTTAGGTGCTTTATCATTGGTGATGTTAATGCTTGTATTTATGTTATTCTTTGTTAATAAAGTTTTAACGAAAGTAGCAAGTGCAAACGGAATTAATGTAGCGGAGAAAGAAGCAACAATGCCAATTTGGAAAGCTTTTGCTAAAAATCAATTTTTAGTATTAGTTACTTCAATTTTCTTAATTCTTGCAAGTGGTTATTTTGCATATGGTTGGATGATGCAAATAGGTGTAGATCAAAATTACGAACCAGTACAACCAATTCATTACTCTCATAGAATACACGCAGGTAGTAACGGAATTAATTGTAAATATTGTCACTCGTCTGCACGTGTAAGTAAAAATGCTGGAATTCCTTCGTTGAATGTGTGTATGAATTGTCATAAAAATATAGCTGAAGTTTCTGACACAACTGCAACGCCAGATCATTCAAAAGCATTTTATGATGGTGAAATTCAAAAATTATATAATGCAGTAGGTTGGGATAAAGCAAATCAAAAATATACCGGGAAAACACAACCAGTAAAATGGGTTAGAATTCACAACTTACCAGATTTTGTGTATTTTAATCACTCACAACACGTTACTGTTGCTGGAATTGAATGTCAAACTTGTCATGGACCAGTTCAAACTTATGAAATTCAAAAGCAATTTGCACCACTTACAATGGGATGGTGTATTAATTGTCATAGAAAAACTGAAGTTAAAATGGAAGGCAATGAATATTACACAAAAATTCACGAAGAGCTTTCAAAAAAATATGGTGTAGACAAATTAACTGCAGCTCAAATGGGAGGTTTGGAATGCGGAAAATGCCATTATTAAAATAGAAATAGACAAGTTATAGTCTAATATCAATTCAAAGAAGCAAAAAAATAAAATAAACATTATTATATATAATATGTCATCAAACAAAAAATACTGGAAAAGTGTTGAAGAACTAAACGAAAATAGTTCTATTGTTGAGGCACTTAGAAATAACGAGTTTGTTGAAGAAATTCCTACTAATGAGTTTTTAGGAAATGCAGAAGCATTAGGTTCTTCCTCTACAACACGTCGCGATTTCTTAAAGTACGTCGGATTTAGCACTGCTGCAGCAACACTTGTGGCTTGTGAAGGTCCAGTTCACAAATCAATTCCATATGTTATGCAGCCTGAAGAAATTATTCCGGGTGTTTCAAATTATTATGCAACAACAGTTTTCGACGGTTTTGATTTTGCTAATTTATTAGTAAAAACTCGTGAAGGTCGTCCTGTTAAAATTGATAACAATAAAATTGCAGGAGCTAAATTTGCTGCAAATGCAAGAATTCACGCTTCAATACTATCACTTTATGATAGCATGCGACTTAAACAGCCAAAAATTGCAGGCAAAAACGCTTCTTGGTCTGAAGTTGATGCGAAACTAAAATCAAGTATAGATGCAGCTAAAGCTTCTCAAAAACAAGTTGTATTATTAACAAATACTTTAGCTAGTCCAACTACTGAAAAATTGATAGGAGAATTTTTAGCTAAAAATCCAAATGCAAAACATATAGTTTATGATACTGTTTCTTCTTCAGAAGCACTAGATGCATATGAAATGGTTTATGGAGAAAGAGCATTAGTAGATTATGATTTCTCTAAGGCATCTTTAATTGTTTCTATTGGTGCTGATTTTCTTGGAGATTGGCAAGGTGGAAGTTATGATTCGGGTTATGCACAAGGAAGAATTCCAAATAATGGAAAAATGTCTCGTCATTTTCAAATGGAAGCGAATATGACATTGTCTGGTGCTGCTGCAGATAAACGTTTGCCAATGTCAGACGCAAACCAAAGACAAGCATTAGTAAAAATATACAACATTATTACAAATTCAGCTATTGCTACTGCAAAAATTGAAAATGAAGATTTAGTGATTAAAGCAGCACAACAGTTAAAAGCTGCTGGTAATAGAGGTGTTTTAGTATCGGGAATTCAAGATAAAAATGCTCAGTTATTGGTTTTAGCAATTAACCAAGCATTAACTAGTGAAGCTTACAGTACTTCTGGTTCTAGACAAATCAGAAAAGGATCTAACGAAAAAGTTGCTCAGTTTATCAGTGATATGAAGGCAGGAAATGTACATACCTTAATTATGAGTGGTGTAAATCCTGTATATACTTTGCCAAATAGCAAAGAATTTGTATTTGCATTAAAAAGTGTTCCTGTATCTGTAGCATTTTCTTTAAAAGAAGACGAAACAGCTTCTGTAACAACGATTGCAGCACCTGTTCCTCATTATTTAGAATCTTGGAATGATGTAAGCATAACAAAAGGTTCTTATGCACTTACTCAACCAACAATTCGTCCACTTTTTGATACAAAGCAATTTCAAGAAGCTTTAATGTCATTAAATGGTAATGTTGGTACATATTATGATTATTTAAAAGTAAATGCTTCTAATATAGTTTCAGGTTCTTCTTGGAATCAAGTTTTACATGATGGTGTTTATGCAACAATTTCTAATGCAAACTCAGCTGTATCTGCAAATTATGCTGCAGCGGCTTCAACTTTAGCTGAATCTAAAGCAAGTGCAGGTTTCGAATTAAATTTGTATACTAAAACAGGTTTAGGTGATGGTCAACAAGCTAATAACCCTTGGTTACAAGAATTTCCAGACCCAATAACAAGAGTATCTTGGGATAATTATGTTACTGTATCAAAATCAGATGGAGACAAATTAGGATTAACAAATGAAATAGTTGCAAATGGTGGTCTTAACGGAAGCTATGCTACTCTTACAGTAAACGGGACTACTATTGTTAATGTACCTGTGATTATTCAGCCTGGTCAAGCTAAAGGTACTTTAGGTTTGGCATTAGGATATGGAAAAAAGTCCGCTTTAAAAGAAGAAATGCAAGTAGGTATTAATGCCTATGCTTTATATAATAATTTTAATAATGTTCAAAATGTATCAATAAAGAAAGCTTCTGGATCACACGAATTTGCTTGTGTTCAAGGACAGAAAACTTTAATGGGTAGAGGCGATATTATTAAAGAAACAACTTTAGAAATTTTTAATACAAAAGATGCTAAAGTTTGGAATGAGCAACCTATGGTTTCTTTAGATCATAAAGAAACTGAAGCAACAAAAGTTGATTTATGGGAATCTTTTGATCGTTCTGTAGGACATCATTTTAATTTATCTATTGACTTGAATGCTTGTACAGGATGTGGAGCATGTGTAATTGCTTGTCACGCCGAAAACAATGTGCCAGTTGTAGGAAAATCTGAAGTAAGAAGAAGTCGCGATATGCATTGGTTGCGTATTGATAGATATTACTCTTCTGAAGATACCTTTGCAGGTGATAATGAGAAAAAAGAAAATTTCAAAGGTTTATTTGGAGATAAAGGTTCACTTGGAGGTTTTGGCGAAATGGAAAATCCAGCCGAAAATCCTCAAGTTTCTTTTCAACCAGTAATGTGTCAACATTGTAATCATGCGCCCTGTGAAACAGTTTGTCCGGTAGCTGCAACTTCTCACTCACGTCAAGGTCAAAATCATATGGCATACAACAGATGTGTTGGTACACGTTATTGTGCAAACAACTGTCCATATAAAGTACGTCGTTTTAACTGGTTTTTATATAATAAAAATTCTGAATTTGATTATCATATGAATGATGATTTAGGAAGAATGGTATTGAATCCAGATGTAAATGTTCGTTCACGTGGAGTTATGGAAAAATGTTCAATGTGTATTCAAATGACACAAGCAACAATTTTATCTGCAAAACGTGATGGAAGAGCTATAAAAGATGGCGAATTTCAAACAGCTTGTTCAAACGCTTGTTCTTCTGGAGCAATGATTTTTGGAGATATAAATGACAAAGAAAGTAAAGTAGCTACATTAGTTGAAGATGATAGAATGTATCATTTATTAGAACACGTTGGCACAAAACCTAATGTTATTTACCACGTTAAAGTTAGAAATACCTAGTACAAAAATAAATTAATAAGAAACAATATAAAGGATTATGTCGTCTCACTACGAAGCACCCATTAGAAAACCTTTAGTTATAGGTGATAAATCTTATCACGACGTAACAGTAGATGTAGCTGCGCCTGTTGAGGGTAAAGCAAACAAACAATGGTGGACAGTATTTTTAATTGCATTAGCCGCTTTCCTTTGGGGATTAGGTTGCATCATTTACACCGTTTCTACTGGAATAGGTACTTGGGGTTTAAATAAAACAGTTGGTTGGGCTTGGGATATTACTAACTTCGTTTGGTGGGTTGGTATTGGTCACGCAGGAACTTTGATTTCTGCTGTACTATTATTATTCCGTCAACGATGGAGAATGGCAATTAACCGTTCTGCGGAAGCTATGACTATCTTTTCAGTAATTCAAGCAGGTTTATTTCCAATTATACACATGGGTCGACCTTGGTTAGCTTACTGGGTATTACCAATACCAAATCAATTTGGGTCTTTGTGGGTAAATTTTAATTCGCCTTTACTTTGGGATGTATTTGCAATATCTACTTATCTTTCTGTATCACTAGTATTTTGGTGGACAGGTTTACTTCCTGATTTTGCAATGATTCGTGATCGAGCAGTAAATCCATTTACAAAAAAAATATATACTATCTTAAGTTTCGGCTGGAGCGGTAGAGCAAAAGACTGGCAACGTTTTGAAGAAGTTTCACTAGTGTTGGCAGGTTTAGCAACACCATTAGTACTTTCTGTACATACAATTGTATCTTTTGACTTTGCTACATCTGTAATTCCAGGATGGCATACTACAATTTTCCCGCCTTATTTTGTGGCTGGAGCAGTATTCTCAGGATTTGCAATGGTAAATACATTGCTAATTATTATGAGAAAAGTTTCTAATCTTGAAGCATATATTACAATACAACATATCGAATTAATGAATATTGTAATTATGATTACAGGTTCTATTGTTGGTGTTGCTTATATCACTGAGTTATTTGTAGCTTGGTACTCAGGAGTAGAATACGAACAATATGCATTCTTAAATAGAGCTACTGGCCCATATTGGTGGGCATATTGGTCAATGATGACTTGTAATGTTTTTTCTCCTCAATTTATGTGGTTCAAAAAACTGAGAACAAGTATTATGTTTTCATTTATAATTTCAATTGTAGTAAATATTGGAATGTGGTTTGAGCGATTTGTAATTATCGTTACATCACTTCACAGAGATTATTTGCCATCTTCTTGGACAATGTTCTCTCCAACATTTGTAGACATTGGAATATTTATAGGTACGATTGGTTTCTTCTTTGTTTTGTTTTTGTTATATGCACGTTCATTCCCAGTAATTGCACAAGCAGAAGTGAAAACAATTTTGAAAACATCAGGAGAATTTTATAAAAAACGTAGAGAAGAAAATAAAGATTCACATCATGAGTAGTAATAAAGTTATTTACGCCATTTATAATGACGATGATGTTTTGATGGATGCAGTTAAAAAAACACGAGCAGCTCATCATCATATTGAGGAAGTTTTTACCCCTTTCCCAGTTCATGGATTGGATAAAGCGATGGGTATTGCTCCAACAAGATTAGCAATATGTGCATTCATTTATGGTTGTATCGGATTGTCGGTAGCAATCACAATGATGAATTATATAATGATACAAGATTGGCCACAAGATATAGGTGGTAAACCAAGTTTTACTTATATTCAAAATATGCCAGCTTTTGTACCAGTAATGTTTGAAATGACAGTTTTTTTTGCAGCCCACTTAATGGTAATCACTTTTTATATGAGAAGTAGATTATGGCCATTTAAAGCAGCTGAAAATCCAGATGTTAGAACTACTGATGACCATTTCTTAATGGAAGTAGCGATTAACAATAACGAAAAAGAATTAGTTGCCTTTTTCGAAAATACAGGAGCAGTAGAAGTTAAAGTAATTGAAAAGCATTAATAGCAATATGAAAAGCGTATATAAAATATCACTTTTAGTTTGTATTTCTATTTTAGTTTCGTCTTGTCATAACAATTCGAAGCCAAATTATCAATACATGCCAAATATGTATGAGGCCGTAAGTTATGAAACTTATTCTCAATCGAGTGCTTTCAAAAATGGTAAAGAAGGTCAATTGCCTGTAAATGGAACTATCAAAAGAGGTATGGTGCCTTATGATTATCCAAATACTACCACAGGTTATGAAGCTGCAAAAGCTAATTTAAAATCACCTTTAGATTCTACATCAGTAGATATGGAAAAAGGGAAAGAATTATTTGAAATTTACTGTGCAATTTGCCACGGTAATACAGGAAACGGTAAAGGTAAATTGGTTACTCAAGAAAAATTACTTGGTATACCTAATTACAAAGATAGAGTGATTACTGCAGGAAGTATTTTTCACGTTCAAACGTATGGGTTAAATTCTATGGGTTCCTATGCAAATCAATTAAATCAAAACGAACGTTGGTTAGTTGCATCATACGTGTTAAAACTTAAAAGCGAATTATAATTGTAGAACAAACTGATCTTAATAGATATGTATACATTTTCAAGTAAATTAAAAACATTCTCCTTCATCCTTATGATTATTGGTATTCTTGGGATTGGATATGGTTTTTTAACTGCGCCAAAAAATATTCAAGATGTAGAAAAAATTCTTGCTGCTGATGCTCACGGAAGTCATCACTCAACCACAGAAGCTACTCATAAATCAAAAACTGAAACTCATAATGAAGTTGCACCAGTTGCAACTGAAAATAAAATTGTAGAAACTTCTACTAAAGATGCAATTGTTGATACATTAGTTTCCAAAGATTCTACAAAAATAGCTAGTACTGTTGTTGAGCAAGAAATCAAACCAGTTATTAAAGTAAAAAAACATGAAGTTGTAGATGAACATGCGGAACATGAAGCTCATTTAGAACATGTATTACACCAATTACAAAATAAACCTTGGTCTGCATTATATGTTGCTTGTATTTTCTTTATGTTGATCTCTTTAGGTGTATTGGCTTTCTATGCAATACAACAAGTTGCACAAGCAGGTTGGTCTCCTGTGTTATTTAGAGTGATGCAAGGAATTACAGCATATTTGCCCGTAGGTTCAGTACTATTTTTTATCCTTTTGTTACTATGCGGAATGCATTTCAACCACATTTTTATATGGATGGATGCAGACGTTGTAGCAAACGACAAATTAATACAGAATAAATCAGGCTATTTAAATTTCCCTTTTTGGATAGTTAGAGCTGCAATATTTTTAATTGGATGGAATATATATAGATATTTTTCAAGAAAAAATTGTTTGGCTCAAGATGAATCAAATGACAATAGTTCCTACAAAAAGAATTTTAATATTTCAGCAATGTTTTTAGTTTTCTTTATTGTTACTGAATCTATCATGTCTTGGGATTGGATAATGTCAGTAGATCCACATTGGTTCAGTACATTATTTGGATGGTATGTATTTGCAAGTTTCTTTGTAAGTGGTATAACAACTATTTGTTTGGTTACACTTTATTTAAAATCAAAAGGGTATCTAGAAAATGTTAACACAAGTCACATTCATGATTTAGCTAAATTTATGTTTGGTATAAGTGTTTTCTGGACTTATTTATGGTTCTCTCAATTTATGTTGATTTGGTATGCAAATATACCTGAAGAGGTTACGTATTTTGTAACCAGAATTGAATTGTATAATCTGCCTTTCTTCGGCGCTGTAGTTATGAATTT
Source organism: Flavobacterium sp. (assembly GCA_043744095.1). Taxonomy (GTDB): domain Bacteria; phylum Bacteroidota; class Bacteroidia; order Flavobacteriales; family Flavobacteriaceae; genus Flavobacterium. The sequence continues at coordinate 5,676 of JAYTVI010000119.1, read as the reverse complement.
TATATTCCCAATACTTATCCTAATAAATACAGACTTTAAACGTATTACTTGGGTTTTGGTAATGGCAGGAACAGTTATATTATTAGGACATTATGTAGATTTCTTCAATATGATTATGCCTGCAACTGTTGGTGATCAATGGTTTATTGGAGTTTCAGAAATTAGCTCATTATTATTTTTCCTTGGATTATTCATATTTGTAATTTTTACAGCTATGACAAAAGCACCACTTTTACCAAAAAGAAATCCATTCATTGAAGAAAGTAAACATTTTCATTATTAATATTTAAAGTAAAAACAGATGACAAGTTTGTTGGTAATTATAGTTTTAGTTTTATTAGCAATTGCTTTATGGCAGTTAACAAAAATATTTGATTTAACTCAAGTAGGCGCTAGTACAAATAATTCACAAGTAGCTAATGATGATGATAATAAACTACAAGGGTATTTAATGTTTGGTTTTCTAGCATTTATATACATCTTTACAGTTTATGGTCTGATAAAATGGGGCGGATTAGTATTACACACTCCAGCATCTGCTCACGGTGCTGAAGTAGATAATTTGATGAATATTACTTGGATATTAATCTTTTTTGTTCAAACTATTACACAAGGATTATTATATTATTTTTCATTTAAATATAGCGGGAAAAAAGACCAAAAAGCTTTATACTTTGCTGATAATAATAGATTAGAATTTATTTGGAGTGTTATTCCAGCAATCGTATTAGCAGGTTTAATTCTTTATGGTTTATACGCTTGGACAAATATTATGTTTATCGATGAAGATGAAAATACTGTCGATATTGAATTGTATGCGCAACAATTTAACTGGACTGCTAGATATTCTGGTGAAGATAATATTCTTGGTAAAGCAAATGTTAGATATATTGAAGGTGTAAATACACTTGGTGTAGATTTAGCCGATCAATATGCCCAAGACGATAAAGTTGTAAAAGAACTGCATTTGCCATTAGGTAAAAAAATACATTTCAAGATTCGCTCTCAAGATGTTTTACACTCTGCCTATATGCCTCATTTTAGAGCACAAATGAATTGTGTTCCAGGAATGGTTACTGAATTTGCCTTCGAACCGATATACACTACACAACAAATGCGTGATATGGATTTTATGCAAGAAAAAGTAGCAAACATAAACGCAATTAGAGCAGAAAAAAGTATTGAACTTCTTGCAAAAGGTCAACCTGCACTAGACCCTTATACTTTTGATTATTTGCTTTTGTGTAATAAAATTTGTGGTGCATCTCACTACAATATGCAAATGAAAATCATTGTAGATACACCTGCAGATTACAAAAAATGGTTAGCAGAACAACCTACTTTAATTCAACAAGTAAAAATTGCTAATACTCCTCCTCCAAGCCCAGAAGCACCTGTTAAAAATGAGGATACATCAACAATGATGGTAAAGGAAACAAAAGTAGTTGCTCAAGTTGCAGTAAAATAATTTAGAAAATTTAAAGTAAACAAGATATGTCAGCAGAAGCTCACGATCACGGACACGCAAACGGTCACGACGAACACGAACACCACCACAAAGACACCTTTATTACTAAATATATTTTTAGTATTGATCATAAAATGATTGCAAGACAATACCTTATTACAGGTATTATTATGGGAGTTATTGGTGTTTTTATTTCTTTGCTTTTTAGGTTACAACTAGCTTGGCCAGAAGAATCATTTAAAGTTTTTAAAATCTTTCTTGGCGAAACTTATGCGCCAGACGGTATACTTGCAAATGATAGGTATTTAGCTTTAGTAACAATACACGGAACAATAATGGTTTTCTTTGTATTGACTGCTGCTTTAAGTGGTACATTCAGTAATTTGCTGATTCCACTTCAAATTGGAGCTCGAGATATGGCATCTGGTTTCTTAAACATGGTATCCTATTGGTTATTCTTTTTATCAAGTATTATAATGGTATCTTCCTTGTTTGTTGAATCTGGTCCTGCATCTGCAGGTTGGACAGTTTATCCTCCATTGAGTGCATTACCTCAGGCAATAACTGGATCTGGTACAGGAATGACGTTATGGTTGGTTTCTATGGCTGTATTTATTGCATCATCTCTTATGGGATCATTAAATTATATTGTAACAGTTATAAATTTAAGAACAAAAGGAATGTCAATGACAAGATTGCCTCTTACTATTTGGGCATTTTTTGTTACAGCTATTATTGGAGTTATTTCCTTCCCAGTATTGTTATCTGCAGCGTTATTATTAATAATGGATAGAAGTTTTGGAACTTCTTTCTTCCTTTCAGATATTTATATAGCAGGCGAAGTTTTGCACTATCAAGGTGGATCTCCAGTTCTTTTTGAACACTTATTTTGGTTTTTAGGTCACCCTGAAGTTTATATCATTTTGTTACCAGCTTTAGGTATTACTTCAGAAGTTATTGCTACCAATTCTCGTAAACCAATTTTTGGTTACCGAGCTATGATTATGTCTATCATTGCAATTGCATTTTTGTCTACAATTGTTTGGGGACACCATATGTTTATGTCTGGTATGAATCCTTTCTTAGGATCTGTATTTACATTTACAACTTTATTAATTGCTATACCATCTGCAGTAAAAGCATTTAATTACATAACAACGTTATGGAAAGGTAACTTGCAATTAAATCCAGCAATGTTATTTTCAATTGGATTAGTTTCTACTTTCATCACTGGAGGATTAACAGGAATTATTCTTGGGGATAGTACATTAGACATCAATGTTCACGATACTTATTTTGTTGTAGCTCACTTTCACTTAGTAATGGGTATTTCTGCACTTTATGGTATGTTTGCAGGTATATATCACTGGTATCCTAAAATGTTCCGCAGAATGATGAATAAAAACTTAGGTTATGTTCACTTTTGGGTAACTGCGATATGTGCTTATGGAGTATTTTTCCCAATGCACTTTATTGGATTAGCTGGATTGCCAAGACGTTACTATACCAATACAAACTTTCCTCTATTTGATGATTTACAAAATGTGAATGTGATCATTACAATGTTTGCTTTAGTTGGTGGTGCTTTTCAATTAGTATTTTTATACAACTTTTTCAGTAGTATTTTCTACGGAAAAAGAACAGTACAAAACCCTTGGAAATCAAATACACTAGAATGGACTGCTCCAATAGAACATATTCACGGTAACTGGCACGGAGAAATTCCACATGTACACAGATGGCCTTATGATTATAGCAAACCTGGTCATGATGATGATTTTGTTCCTCAAAATGTTCCGATGAAAGAAGGTGAAGAGCAATTACATCACTAAATATACAATTTTACATAAAAATGCCTTTCTTAATCGAAAGGCATTTTTATTTCAGGCAAACATTTTCATTATATTTGTAAAATGAATCAAAACTTAGACCCAACAAATTCCAATTTTAACCCTGAAGAACTTGATCTTGAAAAAAAATTAAGACCATTAGCATTTGATGATTTTGCTGGTCAAGACCAAATTCTTGAGAATCTAAAAGTTTTTGTTGAAGCAGCAAATCAACGCAACGAGGCTTTAGATCATACCCTTTTTCACGGACCACCAGGATTAGGAAAAACTACTTTAGCAAACATACTTGCAAACGAATTAGGAGTAGGTATCAAAATTACGTCAGGTCCAGTATTAGACAAACCAGGAGATTTAGCAGGATTATTAACCAATCTTGAAGTTAGAGATGTGCTTTTTATAGACGAGATTCATCGTTTAAGCCCAATTGTAGAAGAATATCTCTATTCTGCAATGGAAGACTTCAAGATAGATATAATGATCGAATCTGGACCTAATGCTAGAACCGTTCAGATCAATCTAAATCCATTTACTTTAGTTGGTGCAACAACACGTTCAGGATTGCTTACAGCACCAATGCGAGCACGATTTGGTATTCAAAGTCGTTTGCAATATTACACAACCGAACTTCTTACAACAATTGTGCAGCGTAGTTCCTCTATTATAAAAATGCCAATTACTATGGAAGCTGCAATAGAAATTGCAGGTAGAAGTAGAGGAACACCAAGAATAGCCAATTCACTTTTAAGACGAGTACGAGATTTTGCACAAATAAAAGGCAACGGAAAAATTGATATCGAAATAGCACGATATTCCTTAAAAGCATTAAATGTCGACGCACATGGTCTTGACGAAATGGACAACAAAATACTCACAACCATCATTGATAAATTTAAAGGTGGTCCAGTCGGACTATCTACTTTGGCAACAGCTGTATCAGAAAGTAGCGAAACCATAGAAGAAGTCTATGAGCCATTTCTTATACAAGAAGGATTTATAATGCGTACGCCAAGAGGAAGAGAAGTTACTGAAAAAGCCTACAAACATTTAGGAAAAATAAAAACCAATATTCAAGGAGGACTTTTTTAGGGCATTCCCTTCGGTCGGGCTTTCCACTGCAATCTTTTAGTTGCGAGCTTGCTACGCAAGCTCGCAACTAAAAGGATTTCCGTTTCAATCCCTAATGCAAATGAGCAACAAACAAAAATACACACAACTCATCAAAACCGAAGCCAAGCGACTCGGATTTCTGTCTTGTGGTATTTCTAAATCAGGATTTCTAGAAACCGAAGCACCACGATTAGAAAATTGGTTAAACCAAAATCAACATGGTCAAATGAGTTATATGGAAAACCATTTCGACAAAAGATTAAATCCAAATCTATTAGTTGATGATGCCAAAAGTGTTGTATCCTTATTGCTCAATTACTATCCAACCGAAAAACAAAATCCAGAAAGTTACCAAATATCAAAATATGCCTACGGACAAGATTATCATTTTGTCATCAAAGAAAAACTAAAAGAATTACTTTATACTATACAAACAGAAATAGGAGAAGTTTCTGGAAGAGCCTTTGTAGATTCAGCACCAGTACTCGACAAAGCTTGGGCAGCCAAAAGCGGTTTAGGTTGGATAGGCAAAAACAGCAATCTCATTACCAAATCAGTAGGGTCATTTTATTTTATAGCCGAACTCATTATCGATTTAGAATTAGACTATGACAATACTACAACAGACCATTGTGGTTCGTGCACCGCTTGTATCGATTCGTGTCCTACTGAAGCAATCGTTTCGCCATATGTAGTAGATGGAAGCAAATGTATTTCTTATTTCACAATAGAACTCAAAGAAAATATTCCGCAAGAAATGAAAGGCACCTTTAACGATTGGGCTTTTGGTTGTGATATTTGTCAAGATGTTTGTCCTTGGAATAAATTTTCAAAACCACATAACGAACCACTATTTAATGCAAATCCAGAATTAATTTCTTTTTCCAAAAAAGATTGGGAAGAGATAACCGAAGCAACTTTTTCACAAGTTTTTAAAAATTCAGCAGTAAAAAGAACAAAAATAGAAGGTTTTAAAAGAAATATTAATTTTTTAAATAAATGAAAGGTATAAAACAAATAGTCTACATTCTAACTATATTGTTAACTTCAAAAATGGTTTCGCAACCTTTTGTTGATATTGCTTCATTTACAATTCAAAGCTCAGAAACCAACTATAAATTAAACCCAAGTTGGGAAAACAAAACCCAAAACTATAATTTGAATTTGTTTTATCCCAAAGAGTTAAAAAATAAAGACGTACTTTTATTTCGACTTAATGCAGAAAAAATACAATCAGAAATTTATTTTCCA